>JBBQBW010000001.1:0-28409 GCA_038318025.1 Burkholderiales bacterium
CGAGGCAGTGCGCGCCTTGCCGCGCCGAGCCCGGTGGCCGGTGATGGCGAAGCGGTGCGCCTCGTCGCGCACCTGCTGGATGAGGTGCAGCGCCGGATGCTCGGGGGGAAGGCGCCGCGGCTCGTCCTCGCCGGGGAATACCAGCTGCTCCATGCCGGCCTTGCGCTCCACTCCCTTGGAGACGCCGATCATCGGGATCGCGTGCAGTCCGAGGTCGGTCATCACCGCGAGCGCCGCGTTGAGCTGGCCCAGGCCGCCATCGATGAGGATCAGGTCCGGGGTCTTCCCGCCCTCGCCCGCCGCGAGCTTGCGGTAACGCACGTCGAGCGCGTAGCGCATCGCGCCGTAGTCGTCGCCGGGCTCGACCCCCTTCACGTTGTAGCGCCGGTATTCGGAGCTCGACATGCCGCCCTTGTCATACACCACGCACGAAGCGACCGTCGCCTCTCCCATGGTGTGGCTGATGTCGAAGCACTCGATGCGCGCCACCGGCGACTCGCTCCCCAGCCACTCCTGCAGCGCCGCGGCGCGCACCTCCTGCGTGGCCTGGGTGGCGAGGCGCTGGCCGAGGGCGAGTGAAGCGTTGCGGCGCGCCATGTCGAGCCAGTTGCGCGACTCGCCCACCGGCCGCGAGATCACCTTCACCGGGCGCCCGGCGAGGCCGGCGAGCGTCGCCTCGATCTCCGGGGGCGTGGCGAGCTGGTCGGCCACCACGCGGCCGGGGATCGGCTGCACCGCGTAGTGCTGCTCGATGAACGCCTCGAGCACCGTGTCGGCGTCGCTGCCCGAGGCGTTGGTGGGAAAGAAGCTGCGGTCGCCCAGGTGCCGGCCGCCGCGCACCATGGCGAGCGTCACGCACCAGATCCCCTGGGACTCCACCACCACGATGATGTCCACGTCCTCGACGCGCACCGACTCCGCGGTCTGGCCCGAGAGGATGCGCTGCAGCATGCGGACCTGGTCGCGGAAGTGTGCCGCGCCCTCGTAGTCGAGCGCCTCGGCGGCAACGTTCATCTTGGCCGTGAGGTCGCCGATCACGTCATGCTCCTTGCCCTCGAGGAACTGCGCGGCATGGTCCACGTCGCGGTTGTAATCCTCCCGGGTCGCGAGCCCCACGCAGGGCGCCGAGCAGCGGCGGATCTGGTGCAGCAGGCACGGGCGCGAGCGGTGGCTGAACACCGTGTCGTCGCAGGTGCGCAGCAGGAAAATCCGCTGCAGGTGTCCGATGGTCTCGCGGATCGACCAGGCGCTGGGGAACGGCCCGAAGTAGCGGTTGCCCTTGGTGTGGGCGCCGCGATAGAAGCGGATCTGCGGGAAGGCGTGGCCGGTGACCAGGATGTAGCCGTAGCTCTTGTCGTCGCGGAAGAGGACGTTGTAGCGCGGCGCCAGGCTCTTGATGAGGTTGTTCTCGACCAGCAACGCCTCGGCCTCGGTGCGCGTGACGGTGGTCTCGGCGCCAGCGATCTGCGACACCATCATCGCGGTGCGCGGGCTGGCATGGCTTTTCTGGAAGTACGACGAGACACGCTTCTTTAAGTCGCCGGCCTTGCCGACGTAGATCACCTCACCGGCGGCATTCTTGAACCGGTAGACGCCGGGAAGCGACGGCAACCCCCCGAGCAGCTCCGCGGGGTCGAAGGCGGGCTGCGACACGGTCTACGCCGGGCGGACGCGGGCCAGGGCCTCGGTGGCGGCGAGGTAGGCGGCGCTTGCGGCCAACGCCGCGCGGGTGACGGATTTCCCGCGCAGCCGCTCGAGGCGCGGCGCGAGCGTGGGCGCGATCGGCCGGCGCTCGAGGCCCTGCAGCAGCTCGTCGGCCGCGGCGGGGTTGTTGCAGAGAGGCACCACGTCGCAGCCGGCATCGAGCGCCGCGTGGGCGCGAGCCACCACGCCGCCGGCGGTGCGGGCACCTTCCATCGACAGGTCGTCGCTGAAGATCACGCCATCGAACCCCAGCTTGCCGCGCAGGATCTCCTTCAGCCACACCGGCGAGAAGCCCGCCGGGCGCGGGTCGACCTTGGGATAGATCACGTGCGCCGGCATCACCCCGCCGAGCTTCGAGGCGAGGCGCTGGAACGGCACCAGGTCGGCGGCGGTGATCTCGGCGAGGCTCCTCTCGTCCACCGGCACGTCGTGGTGCGAGTCGGCGCGGACCCAGCCGTGCCCGGGAAAATGCTTGCCCACGGCGATCATGCCGCCGGCGCCGAGCCCTTCCTGGAACGCCCCGCCCAGCGCCGCGATGGCCATGGGCTCGCGATGGAATGCGCGATCGCCGATTACGCCCGATTCGCCGTAGTCGACGTCGAGCACCGGGGCGAAGCTGAAGTCGACGCCGTGGGCCTGCAGCTCGGAGGCGATCACGAAGCCGCAGCCGCGGGCGGAATCGAGCGCGCCCTCCGGGTCGCGATCCCAGAGCTTGCCGAGGGCCGCCATCGGTGGCACCAGCGTGAAGCCCTTCCGGAAGCGCTGCACGCGGCCCCCCTCGTGGTCCACGGCGATCAGCAGCTCGGGCTTGCGCAATGCGCGGATGGCGCGGCAGAGCTCGAGAACCTGCAGCGGGGATTCGAAATTGCGTGCGAAGAGGATCACGCTGCCCACGCGCGGGTGCCGCAGGCGCTTCGCATCCTCGGGCGTGAGCGTGAGCCCCACCACGTCGACCATCGCCGGTCCGAGCTTCATTTCGGGTCGTTTCCTTCCAGGACGACGAACGCCACGGCTACGCCCGCGTCGTCGGTGAGCGAGATATGGGCGCGCGTGACGCCCAGCGACAGGAGATGCTCGGCCATCTTCGCGTCGGGTTGCACCAGGGGCTTTCCCTTCGCGTCGCGGCCGACGCTGATCGAGTGCCAGGTGAAGGGCGCATGGATGCCGGTGCCGATGGCCTTGGCGAAGGCTTCCTTCGCCGCCCAGCGCTTGGCGAGGTGGCTCGCCTTGGCGCGGGTCTTGTCGAAGCGCACGCGCTCCTCCGGCGTGAGAACGCGGTTCACGAACCGTTCGCCGAAACGCTCGAGGCTCTGGCCGATCCGCTCGATCGAGGCCACGTCGGTGCCGATGCCCACGATCACGGTCCCGCGCGCCTCGCGCCCTGCTCCATCACGCTCTTCATCTCGCGCACCGCCTCGCGCAGGCCCACGAAGATCGCGCGGCTCACGATGGCGTGCCCGATGTGCAGCTCGCGGATGCCGGGAAGGCCCGCCACCGGCTTCACGTTGGCGTAGTTGAGCGCGTGGCCGGCGTTGAAGCGCATGCCGAGGCCGCGGATCGCTTCGCCCGCCGCGCGGATCTTCGCGAGCTCCGCCAGCACCGGCTCGCTCTCGGTGTCGCGGCCCTTCGAATGGAACGCGTGGGCGTAGGGGCCGGTGTGGATCTCGCACACCCGGGCGCCGATGCGCGCCGCGGCTTCCACCTGCGGGAGGTCGGCATCGATGAAGACGCTGGTCATGATGCCGGCGCTGTCGAGCTTCGCCACGATGCCCTTCAGGCGCTTTTCCTGGCTGACGATGTCCAGGCCACCTTCGGTCGTGACTTCCTCGCGCCCCTCGGGCACCAGCATCGCCATCTGCGGCTCGATGTCGCAGGCGATGGTCACCATCTCGTCGGTGGCCGCCATCTCGAGGTTCAGCTTGATGTGGGTGAGGTCGTGCAGCCGCCGCACGTCCGCATCCTGGATGTGGCGGCGATCCTCGCGCAGGTGCACGGTGATGCCGTCCGCGCCGCCCAGGTGGGCTTCCACCGCCGCCCATACCGGGTCGGGCTCGTAGGTGCGGCGCGCCTGGCGGACGGTCGCCACGTGGTCGATGTTGACGCCGAGCTCGATCATGGCGCGCGGCCCTTTTCGTCTTCCTCGAGGCGTGCGAGGTCGCGTACCAGCACGCGCGTGGCGAGCTCCTGGCCGTTGAGGGAGTGGTTGATGAGCAGGCGCATCAGCTGCTTGGCTTGCGCGACGGTGGTCGCGTCTTCGAACCTTCCGCGCTCGAGGTCGACGAGCGTGAGACCCCGCAATCTTACCGCATTGAACGGCGTGCTCTCCCCCTCCCGGGCGGGAGTCGCGCCCCGCTCCACCATGTACCAGTAGTCGCGCTCGGCCACGATCGGCGCCCCGCCCTGGGCTTCGCGCGCGAGCTCGAGGGCGAACCCCACCTCCTGCAGCAGGCGCAGCTCGAAGCGGCGCAGCACCGGCTCCAGCCCCAGGCGGGCACTCTCCGCGGGCGCGCGCGTGAGGGCGCGCAACGCGTCGATCGCCTCGTGGTAGGCCTCGAACAGGCCCTCGTGCGGGTCGTCGCGCGTGGTGAGCTTGAGCAGCAGCTCGTTCATGTAGAACCCGGACATGAGGCTCGGGCCGCCGAGGGGGGTGGCGGGCGCGAACGGCTCGGCGGTCTTCAAGGTCTTCAGCTCGCCGCGGCCGAACCAGTCCATCACCAGCGGCTGGAAGGGCGTGAGGAGAGCCCGCGCCGCCGCCTTCGGCCGCCGCGCGCCCTTCGCCACCAGCCCCATCCGCCCATGCTTCTCGGTCCAGACCTGGAGGATCAGGCTGGTTTCCTTGTACGGGTAGGTGTGGAGGACGTAGGCGCGGTCGATTACCCTCTCCCCGGCCCTCTCCCAAGGGAGAGGGAGAACTTCGGCCCTCTCCCAGGGGAGAGGGAGAACTTCATTTGTACCCCAGCGAGCGCAGCGCCGTGTCGCTGTCGGCCCAGCCGCTCTTCACCCGCACGTGGGTCTCGAGGAACACCTTCGAGCCGAACAGCGCCTCCATCGCGTGGCGCGCCTCGGTGCCGATGCGCTTCAACGTGGCACCCTTCTCGCCGATCACGATCGCCTTGTGGCTCGTGCGGTCGACGTAGATCACCGCCGAGATACGCCGGAGGTTGCCTTCCACCACGAAGTTGTCGACCACGACCGCGATGGAGTACGGCAGCTCGTCGCCCAGCAGGCGGAAGATGCGCTCGCGCACCAGCTCCGCGGCGAGGAAGCGCTCCGGGCGGTCGGTGATCTCGTCCTCCGGGTACATCGCGGGCTGCTCGGGCAGGTGCTTCCTGATCTCGTAGAGCAGCGCCTTCACCTGGGTGCCCTTCTCCGCGCTCACCGGCACCAGGGCCGCGAAGTCGTGCATCCTGGAAGTGGCGGCGAGCATCTCGGCCAGCTTCGCCTTGTCCTTCAGCCTGTCGACCTTGTTCAGCGCCAGGATCACCGGGGCCTTCTCGGGCAGCAGCCTGAGGAGCGGCGCGTCGCGCTCGTCCCACCCATGGGAGTCGACCACGAACACGACCACGTCCACTTCCGCCGCCACCTGGCCCACGGTGCGGTTCATCTCGCGGTTGAGCGCGTTCTTGTGCTCGGTCTGGTAGCCGGGCGTGTCGACGAAGATGAATTGCGAGGACTTGTCGGTGTAGACGCCCTGGATGCGCTGGCGCGTGGTCTGCGCCTTGCGCGAGGTGATCGCCACGTGGGCGCCGACGATGTGGTTCAGCAGCGTGGACTTGCCCACGTTGGGGCGGCCGACGATGGCCACGGTGCCGGTGCGGAATGCGAGCTGGCTCATGTTCTTCGGGTTCCCGGCAGGTTGTCCAGTTGGGCCATCACGGCCTGGGCGGCGTTCTGTTCGGCCGCGCGGCGGCTGGCGCCGGTGCCCGAGCCCACCATGCCCAGATCATCGACGCGGCATTCGACGATGAAGGTCTGCTCGTGCGCCTCGCCCTCGGTCTTCTGCACCACGTAGCGCGGCAACGCCAGTTTGCGCCCCTGCAGGTGCTCCTGCAGCGCGGTCTTCGGATCCTTGTCGAGGGGCAGCCCCTCCTGGCGATCCAGCCGCTCGCCCAGCAGGCGCGCTACCGCCCCGCGCACCGCCTCGAAACCGGCATCCAGGTACACCGCTCCCAGCACCGCTTCCAGGGCGTCGGCAAGGATCGAGGGTCGGCGGAAGCCGCCGCTCTTCAGCTCCCCCTCGCCCAGCCGCAGCCGGTCGCCCAGCCCCAGCCCCAGTGCGACCTCGCAGAGCGAGGCCTGGTTCACCAGGGAGGCACGAAGCCGCGAGAGGTCGCCTTCGGGCAGGCGCGGAAAACGCTCGTAGAGCAGGGTCGCGACGGCGCAGTTGAGGAGGCTGTCGCCGAGGAACTCGAGGCGCTCGTTGTGCGGAGTGCCGTGGCTGCGGTGCGTGAGCGCCTGGCGCGCGTGCTCGGGATTCGCGAAGGTGTGACCGAGGCGCCCTTCGAGCTCGGCGAGGCCCTCGACAGGCTTCCCGCCGGGCGCCTTCTTGCGGGTCACTTGGCCGTCGTCACCGTGAAGTCGAGGCAGGCGCTGGCGTTGCCGATCATCGGGATGCGCGCGGACCAGCTGGCCGTGACCACCGTCTCGCCGCCGTCCTTGCCGATCTCGAGGTCCTCGGGACGCACGGCCTTCACGTCCTCGATCGCGTTGCGCCTCTCGAAGGAGTTGCGGATGTCCTTCACCGTGCCCTTGAGGTCGCCGGCCTGCTCCATCGAGGCGAAGATCTTCTTGATCGCGAAGTAATCCATGTACGAAGGCAGCAGCTTGGCGGCCATGACGCCCACGAAGCCGACCAGGCCCAGTGTGACGATCAGCCCCGATATCGTGACGCCGCGTTGCTTCCTCATGAAACCTCCCCTTTTTGCCGCTGGTACTGCGTTTTTTGGTATTCGGGCTATTCGATGCTGTTGCCGATGCGCTTCAGGTCGCCGAAGTTCATCCACACCAGGAAGGCGCGACCCTTCACGTGGTCGTCGGGTACGAACCCCCAGTAGCGACTGTCGCTGCTCTGGTCGCGGTTGTCGCCCATCATGAAATAGTGGCCCGCGGGAACCGTGCAGCTGAAACCGTCGTCATTGTATTCGCAATTATCTCGGTGAGGAAATTGCCGGACCTGCGACAGGTCCACCGGCGGCTGCGCCGGTACGATCATCATCTGGTGCGGTTTTTCACCCAGCTTCTCGGTGAAAGTGGGCAGCCTCAAATAGTTGATCTCGGCATCCGTGTAGTAACCCGCGCCCTGCACCGCCACCGGCTCGCCGTTCACCGACAGGCGCTTGCCGCGATAGGCGATCTTGTCACCGGGGGTGCCGACCACGCGCTTGATGTAGTCGACCGTGGGATCGGACGGGTAGCGGAAAACCACCACGTCACCGCGCTTGATCGGGTTGATGTCCACGACCTTCTTGTTCACGACCGGGATGCGGATTCCGTAGGTGTACTTGTTCACCAGGATGAAGTCGCCGACCAGCAGCGTGGGCTTCATCGAGCCCGACGGGATCTTGAACGGCTCCACCCAGAAGGAGCGGATCAGGAACACCACCACGATCACCGGGAAGAAGGCCCGGGCCATGTCCACCACCACCGGCTCGGCTTCCCCCGCCGTGCGGCGCGGCTTGAGCAGCTTCACGTCGATGAGCCACAGCAGCCCCGTGATCACCGCGGCCAGCAGCAGCACGGCGGCGAAGTCGGTGAACTTGAGCAGCAGGCCCATGGCGGCGATGAAGAGCACCGGCCAGGCCACTTCCAGCAAGCCCTTCCTCGCCTCGCTCCTCGGCCTGCCGCCGCGCGTGGCGAGGAAGTCCCAGGCGATCAGCAGGAAGCTGGCGCCCGCGGCGGCCATCGCGATCAATTCCCAATCGAGTCCGGGCTGCGGCATGTCTAGCGGTCTCCCGTCTGGAGGATGGCGAGGAAGGCTTCCTGCGGGATCTCGACGTTGCCCACCTGCTTCATGCGTTTCTTGCCCGCTTTCTGCTTCTCCAGCAGCTTCCTCTTCCTCGAGATGTCGCCGCCGTAACACTTGGCGAGCACGTTCTTGCGCAGCGCCTTGATGCTCTCGCGCGCGATGATGTTGGCGCCGATGGCCGCCTGCACCGCGATGTCGAACATCTGGCGCGGGATGAGGCCGCGCATGCGCGAGGCGAGCTCGCGGCCGCGGTAGGGTGCCGTCTGGCGGTGCACGATGATCGAGAGCGCGTCGACGCGGTCGCTGTTGATGAGGATGTCCAGCCGCACCAGGTCGCCGGCGCGGAACTCGAGGAATTCATAGTCCAGCGACGCATAGCCGCGGGAATTCGACTTGAGCTTGTCGAAGAAGTCCATCACCACTTCGTTCAGCGGCAGGTCGTAGGTGAGGATTACCTGGCGCCCCACGTACTGCATGTTCACCTGCGAGCCGCGCTTGTCGTTGCACAGCGTCATCACCGGGCCCACGTACTCCTGGGGCATGATGATCGTGGCGCGGATGATGGGCTCGCGGATCTCCTCGATGGTCGAGGGGTCCGGCAGCTTCGAGGGGTTCTCGATCTGCGTTACCGTCCCGTCCTTGGTGACCACCTGGTAGACCACGGTGGGCGCCGTGGTGATGAGCTCCATGTCGTACTCGCGCTCGAGCCGCTCCTGCACGATGTCCATGTGCAGCAGCCCGAGGAAGCCGCAGCGGAAGCCGAAGCCCAGCGCCTGCGAGGTCTCCGGCTCGTAGCGCAGGCTCGAGTCGTTCAGCTGCAGCTTGGCGAGCGCGTCGCGCAGCGCCTCAAACTGGTTCGATTCCACCGGGTAGAGGCCCGCGAACACCTGGGGCTGGATCTCCTTGAAGCCCGGCAGCGCCTCGGCGGCGGGGCGCTCGACGTGGGTGATGGTGTCTCCCACCTTCGCGTCCTTCAGCACCTTGATGCCCGCGATCATGAAGCCCACGCCCCCGGCCGAGAGGCTCTCTCGCGCCAGCGACTTGGGCGTGAAGACGCCCACCGACTCCACCAGGTGCAGCGCACCCGTGGCCATGAGCCTGATGCGATCCTTGGGCTTCAACGTCCCGTCGACCACGCGCACCAGCATCACGACACCCACGTAGTTGTCGAACCAGGAGTCGACCACGAGCGCCTTCAGCGGCGCTTCCGGGTCGCCCGTGGGCGGCGGGATGCGGGCGATGACCGCTTCCAGCACGTCGTCGATGCCCTCCCCGGTCTTGGCGCTGCAGCGCACCGCGTCGGAGGCGTCGATGCCGATCACTTCCTCGATCTCCTGGATCACGCGCTCGGGCTGGGCGCTGGGCAAGTCGATCTTGTTCAGCACCGGCACCACGTCCATGCCGAGCTCGGTGGCGGTGTAGCAGTTGGCCACGGTCTGGGCTTCCACGCCCTGGGAGGCATCCACCACCAGCAGCGCGCCCTCGCAGGCCGACAGGGACCGCGACACCTCGTAGGAGAAGTCCACGTGGCCCGGGGTGTCGATCAAGTTGAGCTGATACTCCTCACCGTCGCGCGCCTTGTAGAGGAGTGCGGCGGTCTGGGCCTTGATGGTGATGCCCCGCTCGCGCTCGAGGTCCATCGAGTCGAGGACCTGGGCGTCCATCTCGCGGGAGGAGAGCCCGCCGGTGCGCTCGATGATCCGGTCGGCGAGCGTGGACTTGCCGTGGTCGATGTGCGCGATGATCGAGAAGTTGCGGATGTGTTTCATGGGGGCGAAGCGAGGCCGAAATGCAAAAAGAGCACGCGGGGCGTGCTCTTTATTGCGGTGCACAATTCTACTTCATTCGGGCGAGCCGCGCATCCACGGCCCGGGCATCGAGGTGGTAGTGGCAGATCTCCAGCTCCCCGTCCAGCAGGACCGGGACCTTGTCGCCCCATTTCGCCTCCAGCTCCGGGCGGCTGTCCACGTCCACCACCTCGATGTCGAAGTCGTAGCGGCCCTGGAACTGCGCGAGGGCCGCCAGCAGGTCGTCGCACAGGTGGCAGTAGGCGCGCGACAGGACCGTGAGCCTGGGCTTCACGAGCGCTATCTTCCCCGCGAAGAATGAAGTCGTCCCCGCGAAGAATGAAGTCGTCCCCGCGAAGAATGAAGTCGTCCCCGCGAAGAATGAAGTCGTCCCCGCGAAGGCGGGGACCCAATTCGGCCCCGGCCGAGCCCCCGCACTGCGGGCGCCGGGGCTTCGTTCGCAATGCTCACTCCGCTTCAGGGCGATAGGTCACGAACCGCGTGCCGTTCTCGTCGCGGACCAGCAGCGCTACCGGCTTCTTGGTGTCGAGCTTGGCCACCGCGTCGTTGAAGGCCTTCACGTTCCCGATGTCGACGTTGTTCACGCGAAGGATCACGTCGCCGGGGCTCACGCCGGCAGCGAGCGCCGCGCCATCCACGGCCTCGACCGCCACGCCCGAGGTGATCTTGAGCGCCTTTTTCTGCGCCTCCGTCACCTCGACCACCGCCACCCCCAGCTTGCCGGGCTTGGCGGCATCGGGCTTCTTTCCCGCCTTGGCGTCGGCGGCCTTGGGCGCATCGGCCTCGTCCTTGAACTCGGCCACCGTCACCACCAGGTCGCGCGACTTGCCGCCGCGCCACACGGTGAGGTTCACCTTACCGCCGGGGCGAATCGATCGGATGGTGCGCGACAGGTCGGCGGAGCCTTCCACGTTGCGCCCGTCGATCTTGAGGATCACGTCGCCCACTTCCAGGCCCGCCTTGCCGGCCGGGGAGCCCTCCTCCACGTTGCTCACCGCGGCACCCTGGGAACGCGACAGCCCGAGGCTGTCGGCGAGGTCCCGCGTCACGTTCTGGATGCCCACGCCGATGCGCCCGCGGGTGACCTTGCCGGTCTTCATCAGCTGCTCGACGATGTTGCCCGCGTAATCGATGGGGATCGCGAACGAGATGCCGGCGAAGCTGCCGGTGCGCGAGAAGATCTGGGAATTGATGCCGACCACCTCGCCCTTCATGTTGAGGAGCGGGCCCCCGGAGTTGCCCGGGTTCACGGCCACGTCGGTCTGGATGAACGGCACGGCGTCGAGGTTCGGATCGCCGGAGAGGTTCTCGCGGCTCTTGGCCGAGACGATGCCGGCGGTGACCGTGTTGGCGAACCCGAAGGGCGAGCCGATGGCGATCACCCATTCACCGACGCGCAGCTTGGACAGGTCGCCGAACTTCATCGTCGGCAGTCCCGTCGCCTCGATCTTGATCACCGCCACGTCGCTGCGGGTATCGGCGCCGATCACCTTGGCCTTGAACTCGCGGCGGTCCGACAGGCGCACGTTGATCTCGTCGGAGTTCTCGACGACGTGGGCGTTGGTGACGATGTAGCCGTCCGGCGAGACGATGAAGCCGGAGCCCAGGCCGAAGGGGCGCAGCGGGCCGCGGGGCGTGCCCTTTTCCGCTTTCTCCGGGTCGGCGGGGGTGTTGGGAGCCTTGCGCGGGTTGCGGCCTGGGGCACCGGGGGTGCCCGGGTTCTGCGCATCGGGCGGCAGGAAGCGGCGGAAGAACTCGTAGAAGGGATCGTCCTCCGACAGGCCCGGAATCTGCTGGCGCCGCTGGCCACGGGTCTGGGTGTTGATGTTCACCACCGCCGGGCCGTGCCTCTCGACCAGGTCGGCGAAGTCGGGCAGGACCTGCGCCCGGGCCTCGGGAATCGCGGGGGTGCGCGCGGGCGGGCCGCCGGGGGGCTGCGCCTGGGCGGCGAGCCCGAGGGTCACGATGACGGCGCCGAGGAGGGATGCCTTGAGTGCATTCATTCGATGGATGTCCTGAATTTTTGGTTGGATGTCACGGCTGACAGCCGTTATCCCCTCAGATGGGGGATACCGGCAATGAATTCCACTGAAATTTTGTTACGGACGCCGCGCGACGCTCTGGCCGACCTGCCGGGCGGCGGCCAGGGGCACCTCGCCCAGGACCGTGACCAGCTGGTCGCCCATGGGGCGGGCGTAGAAAGTGGTGGTGCCTTCCTCGCTGGAGGCTTCCGCGGTGCGCGCGGGCGTGCCCATGGGCTCGATGAACACGGACAGGCTCGCGATGCCGTCGGTGAAGATGAGTTGCGACACCGGCACGGCGCGTCCCGGGAAGCTGCGCTTGATCTCGATGACCTTGCGGAAGCCGCGGGGGAGCTTCTCCACCATCCAGCCGGTATCGACGGTGCGTGCCTCGTCCCGCGGCTGGGCATCGGTGGTCCAGCGCTTCACGCGCGCCTGGAAGATCGACTTGGCGTCGGAGCGCGCCACCTGGTTGCCCAGGCGCAGCTCGGTGAAGGTGTACTGCTCGATCACCTGCTGCAGGGAGTTGAGCGACTTGGCACGGACCACCAGACCGGTGCCGACCTCAGCGCACAGGCGCTGCGCGTAGCGCATCGCATCCTTGGGCTCCAGGTTGATCCACTGGCAGTCGTAGCCCAGCACCCGCTCGGTCTTGCCGAGGGACATCGCGTAGCTCGCCGCGAGGCTTTCCGGCGCGCCGCGCAGGATGGAGGGGAAGAACTGCGCGTTGATGCGCCGATCCAGCCGCACCGTCTTGGCGTCGGGGAAGTAGCAGAACATCTCGTCGTTGCGCCGCACGATCTCGTGGGGCGGGCCGTCGAGGGGCTCGATGCGTTCGTGCTCTTCGCCCCCCACCATCACGTGGGTGACCCGCACCGTTGAGGTGCGGTCGCCGTTGGTGTGCACGTAGGTACCCGCGTAGGACGCGTTGCGGGAGGCCTGGACGGCCCGGTTGAGCCAGGCGAGCGGATCGGCGGCCGGGGGCGCCGCCTGCACGCCACAAGCCACCCCGAAGGCAAGCGCCGGCAACCACCGGCGCATTGCACTCGCGGCGTGTTCGATCATTTGCCGGGGGCCAGGGCCTTGTTGTTGCTGACCGTGTAGATGTCCGGGCGCGGCACCTGTCGATGCGCGACCTCGTACTCCCGCATGTCGAAGGCCGGGGCCTTGGCGCGCGGCGCGGTGGCGGTGGCCGCTACCGGCTGAATTGCCGAGGACTTGGCCGCCATCGGGACCCCGGCGGGGGTGCCGCCCTGGGAGCCGATCCAGCCCACGATGCCGAGGGTGGCCACCGAGGCCGCTGCCGCGAGCGAGATGCGCGCGAACGTGGACTCCAGCACCCGCTTCGGGCGCGCGATCATCGCCGGCTCGTTCTGGAGACTCGCGCGGAAGGCGAGGCTGCGCTCGAGGGTTCTGGGCGCGTGACCGCGCATCGAGTCGCCGATGACGTGGTAGAGGTGCCAGCTTTCGAGCTGCTCCTCGCTTGCGCAACATGCCCTGATGGCCTGCTCGGCTTCCGAGGGCGCGAGCTCGCCGTCCATCAGCGAGGAAATTTCCTGTTTCATGACCTGCTCCTATTTACTCATGGCCTCCGCGGGGCAGCGGAGGCGCTATTTTTATGGGGTTGCAGCCCCGGCATTCGTTGTTACCAGCGTTTGTCCTTGCTTGTTCCGAGCTGCGGCCGGAGCTTGTCGGCAACGGCTTCACGGGCCCGGAAGATCCTCGACCGGACGGTGCCGATCGGGCAATTCATGATCTGGGCGATCTCCTCGTACGAGAGGCCATCCAGCTCGCGCAACGTGATTGCGGTGCGCAGTTCTTCGGGCAACGCGGCGATGGCATCGTTCACCGTTTGGGCGATCTGCTTGGTGGCCAGTTCGCTTTCAGGTGTATTAATGTCCCGCAGCCCGGTGGCGTCCTCGAAGCCTTCCGCTTCCTCGCTGTCGAACTCCGTGGAGGTCGGCGCGCGGCGGCCCAGGGCGATGAGGTAGTTCTTCGCCGTGTTGATGCCGATGCGGTAGAGCCAGGTGTAGAAGGCGCTGTCGCCGCGGAAGTTGGGGAGCGCGCGGTAGGCCTTGATGAAGGCTTCCTGGGCGACATCCTCGATTTCCGCCGGATCCCGGACGATGCGCGACAGCAGCCGCTCGAGCTTGCGCTGGTATTTGACCACCAGCAGCTCGAAAGCCGCCTTTTCGCCGCGCTGCGCGCGCTCGACCAGTAGCTGATCGATTTCCCGGTCGCTCATTCGGGCCTGTGGGGTTGTTGTTCTCGTGGGGACGCCTGGCAAGCCGGCCGGTGGCAGATTCGCCACGAAGGGCTTGTTGGCCTCCTGAGGTATTATAAAGCTCAAAGATTTCATTCCTTTGGCGCGCATTCTCGGAACATGGTTTAAGGACAGGGGTGTAGGAAAATAGTTCCTGCACCTGTAGGGTTTCTCCGGCACGAGGCGCTAACCCCGCAACCCAAGTCTGCCCCTCCCTCATTGAATAAATACGATGTCCTGGTGATCGGGAGTGGTCTGGCTGGCATGTCTGCAGCCCTCCACCTCGCGCAATCATGTCATGTAGCCCTCGTCACGAAGAACGAATTGCTCGACGGGGCCTCCAGCTGGGCCCAGGGCGGGATCGCCGCGGTCCTGGACCAGACCGACTCCCTCGAGGACCACGTCCGGGACACCCACGTCGCCGGCGGGGGCCTGTGCAAGGACGAGGCGGTGCGTTTCGTGGTGGGAAACGGCCGCCGGGCGGTGGAATGGCTGGTCGCCCAGGGGGTCCCCTTCACCCGCGACGGCCACCACCCCGAGGAGTTGCACCTCACCCGGGAGGGGGGCCACAGCCACCGGCGCATCGTCCATGCGGCCGACGCCACCGGCAGCGCCGTCCAGAAAACCCTGGTCGGCCAGGTCAAGACCCACCCCAACATCACGGTCCTCGAGCAGCACATCGTGGTCGACCTCATCACCTCGAAGAAGGTGGGCCTCCCCGGCCCGAACCGGGTCTGGGGCGCCTACGTGCTCGATCGCAAGGCCGGGAGCGTGAAGACCCTGGCGGCCCCGTTCACGGCGCTGGCGTCCGGCGGCGCGGGCAAGGTCTACCTATATACGACCAATCCGGACACCTCCACCGGCGACGGGGTGGCCATGGGCTGGCGCGCCGGGGCACCGGTGGCGAACATGGAGTTCATCCAGTTCCACCCCACCTGCCTGTTCCATCCCCACGCCAAGTCGTTCCTGATCTCGGAAGCGGTCCGGGGAGAAGGGGGGCTCCTGCGGCTTCCCAACGGCGAGCGCTTCATGCCCCGCCACGACACGCGCGAGGAGCTGGCGCCCCGCGACATCGTCGCCCGCGCCATCGACTTCGAGATCAAGAAGCACGGCATCGACTGCGTCTACCTCGACATCACCCACAAGGGCGAGGCGTTCATCCGCGAGCATTTCCCCACCATCCATGCGCGGTGCCTCGAGTTCGGCATCGACATGACGAAGGAGCCGATCCCGGTCGTGCCGGCGGCGCACTACACCTGCGGCGGCGTGGTGACGGACCTGCGCGGAAGGGCCGGCGTCGAGGGCCTCTACGCGCTGGGAGAGGTCGCGAGCACCGGGCTGCACGGCGCCAACCGCCTCGCCTCCAACTCGCTCCTCGAGTGCCTGGTGTTCTCGGAGTCGGCCTCGCGCGACATCCTGGCGCAGCCGCTGGCCCAGGTGCCGGCGCTGCCCGCGTGGGACGAGAGCCGCGTGACCGACGCCGACGAGGAAGTGATCATCGCCCACAACTGGGATGAGCTACGCCGCACCATGTGGAATTACGTCGGGATCGTGCGCACCAACAAGCGGCTCGAACGTGCGCGCCACCGCATCCAGCTCCTCCAGGAGGAGATCGAGGAGTTCTACGCCAACTTCCGCGTGACCAACGACCTGATCGAGCTGCGCAACCTCGTGCTCACCGCCGAGCTCATCGTGCGCTCGGCGCTGGCGCGCAAGGAAAGCCGCGGCCTGCACTTCTCCATCGATTACCCGGATACGCTGCCCGTCGCCCTCGACACGGTGCTGTCGCCGTGACCCCGATCCTGCGGCTGAACGAGATCCGAGCGCTCGAGACGGTGCAGGCCTGCGCCTCCCCTTCCCTGATGGAGCGCGCCGGTCGTTCCACGGCCGAAGCGGCTCGCGCCATGGCGGGCGACTCCGGCCGTCCCATCCTGGTGGTCGCCGGTCCCGGCAACAACGGCGGCGACGCATGGGTTGCGGCGGCGTACCTCATCGAATCCTTCCATCGCGTCGTGGTGCTCGACGTGGCCGGACGCCCGCCCAAGGCGGTGGAGGCCCAGGCGGCGCGCGCCGGCATCGCCGCCCGCGGCGCCGGGATCGTCCGTGCCTGGCCCGAGGACCTGCATCCCGCGCTCATCATCGACGGCCTGCTCGGCATTGGGCTCGAGCGCGAAGTCGACGCGGGCTTCCTGCCGCTGATCGAGCGCATGAACGGCGCCGGCGTCCCGATCCTCGCCATCGACGTCCCCAGCGGGCTGGACGCCGAGACTGGTTCGGTGCGAGGCGCCGCGGTGCACGCCACCCGCACCCTGACTTTCCTGGGCCTGAAGCCCGGCCTCCTGACCGGGCCGGGCCGCGAGCTGGCCGGAGAGGTGGTGGTGGAAAGCCTCGGCGCCACGCCCAACGGCAGCGCCCGTGGCTTCCGGCTCGACCCGGAAACTGTTGGCCCGTGGCTGGCACCCCGGCGCCCCGCGGCCCACAAGGGCGACTTCGGCCACCTCGGGGTCATCGGTGGCCAGCGCGGCATGGTGGGCGCGGCGCTGCTCGCAGGGCGCGCGGCGCTGCTGTGCGGCGCGGGCAAGGTACGCGTGGGGCTGCTCTCGGTCGACGCACCGTCCGTGGACCCCGCCAACCCCGAGCTCATGCTCGCGAACGTCGACGACGCCCTGCGGGCCGACGTCCTGGTGCTGGGCCCCGGCGCGGGCCAGTCGCCGTCGGCCACGTCGGTCTCGATGTTCGAGCGCAACGTGATGCCGGCCGCCTTCGCGCTCGCCAAGCCCCTGGTGCTCGACGCCGACGCCCTCAACGCGGTCGCCTTCAATGCCGCGCTCGAGACTGGCCTCGCCGCGCGCGCCAAGGGTTCCACGGTCCTCACGCCCCACCCGGCCGAGGCCGCGCGCCTCCTCCACCGCACCACCGCGCAAATCCAGGAAGACCGCGTCGGCGCCGCCATCGCGCTCGCCCGCCGCTTCAACGCCCACGTGGTGGTGAAAGGCGCGGGCAGCGTCTGCGCGTTTCCCGACGGGCGCTGGGCGATCAACACCACCGGCAATCCCGGACTCGCCGCGGGCGGCACCGGCGACGTGCTCTCGGGCATGATCGGCGCGTTGCTGTGCCAGGGGCTCGCGCCGGACAAGGCGCTTGCCTATGCCGTGTGCCTCCACGGGGCTGCGGCGGACTCGCTGGTGGCTCGCGGCGTGGGGCCGGTGGGGATGACCGCTTCCGAGGTGGCCCTCGAGGCGCGGACGGTGCTGAATGGGTGGGTGCGAGCGGGCGCATTGGCCGCAAGCGCGTAACGCAACTTGTAGCCATCGAGATCGAAGCCGCGGTCCGGGGCCGAGACGCCGCGATACACATGAGCGAGGGGGAGAAGGACTCGCTTCCACCCATTACACTCGAATTTTTCGCGCAGCGTCGATCTTGCGGCGAGTCGGTACGCGGGCCTCGACCCGGACCGCAAGGCTTCGGTCTCGATGGCAATGGGATGTCGTAATCGCAGGCACCAACTCTAAATTGGTAGCGGCGCTGCGCTACCCCATCAAAACCTGCCGCGTCGAGGTGGCGGACTCGATTTCTGTCGAAGGAGGAGCGCGCTCGGATCCTTCGAGAATGCGAAGGGCATGCCCACCTGCCTTTCCTATGAGGCCGATTGGCTCGCGAGCCCGGCCGCGTTCGCGATCGGGCCGGGACTCCCCCTCGGCGCAGAGCCGCTCGTCGATTCCGGCACAATCGCCCGGTTCAGTGGTTCTTCGACAATCTCCTTCCCGATGAGGACTTGCGTGAGCGGTTGGCGAAGGAACGCAAGATCGCCGCCGCCGACGCCTTCGGATTGCTTGAGGCGTACGGTTCCGAGTCCGCCGGATCGTTGACCCTCCTGCCGCCGGGCGCGGGCCTTCCCGCCGCGGGCCGCAAGCCTCTTTCCCGAACGCAAATCGCTGCCCGCATCCGTGCCCTTGCGCGTTCGTCTCTCGAGGCGAAGGCGCCAAAGAAAATGTCGCTGGCTGGTGCCCAGCACAAGCTGCCGGTCATCCTGGACGGCGACGACTTCTTCGAGCCCGAGGGTTCCGAACCGTCGACTCATATCCTCAAGCCCGATCACAGATACGCGGACGCCTATCCCCATTCCACGGCCAACGAATGGTTTGCGATGCAGCTCGCGGGTCGTGTGAGTCTCGTTGTGCCGACCACACTTCACGACTATTGCCTCGAACCCATATTTGTTGTGGAGCGATTCGACCGGGTCAGGACACAGGGCGCGACTGGTGAGGCAGCCGACGAGCGCGTGCAGCACGTACTCCACGGGATTGGCATGCTCGTCGGCGCCGAGGAGCACCGGGGGCTCGCCGTTGTCCATCTCGAAGGGCCGGGCGTGCTTCATCCCCTGGCAGGCGCCGCGGAAACCCTCGATGGTCGAGCGGTTGTGGTCGCCGCCCTGCCAGCGATTGGCCGCGCGGAACTGAAAGTTCGCGATCTCGGGATTGCCTTTCACAGCGTCGATGGTGGCGAAGAGCGCCGTGACGGCGACGCCGTTGCGCACGACGGGCTGCGGGACCGCGTTGCTCGATTGCTTCATGACGTTTGCTCCTTGTGGTGGGTGGTGGAGCCGCCACGATACGGCCCGAAGCTTCCTGCGCTAAGCTGCGGTTTCGCCAGAAACGGTCTTTTCGTGCCACTACCGCAGGGAGAAGCCATGGCCCGCAAAGCTCGCCCGCCCGTCCAGGTCGCGATCGTCGCCCTGCCCGAGACTGCCGGATCGGCGCTCTACGGCATGGTCGACGTGCTCTCGGCGGCGGGAAGCATCTGGGAGAGCTTCGTGGGCGGGGAGGAGCGCCGGCTCTTCGAGGTGCGCATCGTCTCGCCGCAGCGCCGCGCGTTCCGCTGCGGCAACGGCATCCCGGTGAGCCCGCACATCGGGCCCGACGACCACTCGGGGTCATTTGCATGGAGTTTCGCTCGTTTTTGTCCTGGCGTGCGGTCCGGAGTGAGTCGCGAGTTGCCGCCGCTTCAATCTGGTAGACCGCAAAGGCGTTGGTCCCGACGACCATGAGATAGGTGCCCAAGAGTCCGGCCAGGTCGATCTCGCGAAGCAGCTGGCTGGGCTACCGGGTCAGTCGCTGCTCGGTCACTTCGTCGCGCGCGCCCGTTTGCGCAGACTCGCAGCTGCTCTCCGTGAAGGGCAAGAGTACGTCGCTCATGTAGTTGTTGGAGCAATTGACAACACTCTCTGAGCGTTGTTATCCTGTCCAACATGAAGGCTGTAGCACTGCTCCAACGCCGTGTCGTGGTCGCGGAAGACGCCTTCGTGGATCTCGTTGTGTGGCGTCTGAATGAGTCCCTGCTCCCCTCCGCGCATCGCTTCAAGTATCGCCTGGCCTACGTAGTTGCGAATGAATGCGTCGTGCTCTACGACAACGAGCGTGGAAAGGGCGATCACCGTCACTTCGGCAAGGTGCAGCGGCCCTATAGCTTTGTCTCGGCCGAACGTCTGCTGGCGGATTTCAATTCAGACATCGCGAGGTGGAACCATGAAAACGGTCGTGCTTGAAGTGCGCTCCCTCGCATCGACGCTGGATGTCGCAGCCCGCGTCATGAAAAGCCGGCGTGCGGAGCAGGAAGCCCGAATCGCCTTCGCATCGCCTGAGTTGCTTTGGAAAGTTCTCACCGCCAAGCGGTGGGAGTTGCTGAAGGAGCTCTGTGGCGCCGGGCCGGTATCGATTCGCGAGGCTGCGCGGCGGGTTGGCAGGGACGTGAAGGCGGTGCACAGCGACGTGCGGGCGCTCCTCGGTTCGGGCGTGCTTCATCGGAACGAAGACGGGGCGATCGAGTTTCCGTACGAATCGGTGAAGGTTGAGTTTCTTCTTCGCGCGGCTTAGCGACCGCCCGCCTCGCTGCATACGACCTCATCGGCTCGGCCGCCACGCGCGCGAAGACGCCGCGATCCACCTCCTCGGTCGCAAGGCGCACGGCACGCACCAGATCGGCGGCGGTGCGCAACGCGTGGGTGGACAGCTCGCGGCATTCTTCGCAGGGCATCGCTAGTCTCCAGGCGGTTCTGCAATCGGTCGCCGCGGGCGTCGGCCCCGGTACACCTCGCGCAGCAGCCAGCCGAACGCGACACATCCGATGAACATCGGCACCAGGAAGACGAGGGGCTCGTCGGTCCCCTCGGTGCCGGTGACATCGGCCCACATCGCCACGATGAAGGCGGTCACCATGGCGGTGTAGGCGCTGCCCTGGCCCGCAACGTGAACCAGTAGCCAGTTGCGCCAACGCTTCTTGGCCGCCATGTAGGCCGCAAAGGCGGAGGCGAAAGTCCCGGCGGCGATGATCTGAAAGAAGGCCCGGGTCTCCCAGTGCATCACCGCCAGCGCGCCGCCAGACACGGAGGTGATGGTGACCACGGCGAAGAAGGCCTCACCCACGCGCGAGTGCCATCCGATGCGCTTGGGCGCGGACAAGGCGACCGGGCCGAGGAAGAGGGCCGCAGCTCCTCCTCCGACATGCGCGCTCTGCAAAAAGGCTTCTATCGCACCCATTGGTACGTCAGGTCGTCGAGCAGCCACATCCGCTCGAAGCCGCGTCCGACGATGCGGAATCCATGGGCCTCGTAGAATGCCCGCGCCACGGCGTTGCGCTCGAAGGTGAACAGCCGCAGCGACCCGGACGACTGCTCCTTGGCCCATTCCAGGAGCCGCGAGCCGATTCCCCTGCGGTGGAAGCCCTTGCGCACGTAAAGCTGGGCGATCGAGCCTTTCGATGCGGCAACGAAGCCGACGATCCGCCCCTCCTGGAAGGCCACGCGAAGGGTGTTATTCGGCTCCACGACGTCGATGAGGTACCGGCGCTGCGCTTCCAGCGGATTCGGGTCCTTGATCCCCACGCCGTGCTCGAAGCTCTCGCGCCACATCGCCACCAGCTCGTCGCGATGCTCGGGGCGGAAGTCCTCGAGCGTGACGCCGCTAGCCGCCGGCGTACTCGACATTGCCGATCCAAAAGATAGGAGGATCAATCTCGCTGCTTTCGCGTGTGTCCCAGTCGTCGCAGCGGCCGCGAGCCGATCGTGGGTGCCTTGCGGGTGAGTCGGCGTGCTTGTGCGCTCCGCTGCTTGGGGATCGGCTTCGTAGACCTTGCGGATGGGTTTCGCCCAGGTGGCGCTGGCACGCCGGGCGGCGATCTTGGGGATCGTGGAGACGTACTGGCGGTGGGCGGGCTCCAGAACCTCCGCTTCGACCCACGCGCCGTAGAGCAGCACCCGCTTCTGGTGGCAGCTCGGGCTGCGCGTCTCCGGCGCCGCCAAGGTGGCGCTCGGCATCACCAGACGAAGGCGGGCAGCAGGTAGTCCGGGCGCGCCGCCGCGCCCTCCACGAAACGCTGCCAGGCTGCGGGACGGGGCAGCGTTCCCCAGGGGGTGTCGAGATCGCCGACGTGGATGCCGCCCGCCACGAAGGCGCTGCGCAGGCCCGCGCGCGAGGCGCCGAGCACGTCGTGCTCGATCGAGTCGCCGACGGTGACCACGCGTTCGCGCGCAATTGCGCCAAGCGCCTCGAGGCAGGACTCGTAGATCGCCGGCCAGGGCTTGCCGTGGTAGAAGACCTCGCCTCCGAGTTGCTCGTAGCGCTGCGCCAGCACGCCGGGCGCGTCCACCAGGCCATCGGGCGAGACCCGCACGATGTCGGGATTGGCGCAGATCATCGGCAGGCGGCGGGCCGTGCCGGCCGCGAGCAGGGGCTCGTAGTCCGCGATTCCCAGGCGCGGTGAGTCGATGCCGATCACCATGAGGAAGTCCGCGTCGTACACCCGTGCGACACGCACCAGGTCCAGGCCATCGAGAAGCGACACGTTGTCGTCCCGCGTGAAGGCGTAGAAGCGTTTGCCGAGCCGCGCGTGGAACGGCTGCACGCGCCGCTCGATCGCCTCGCGCGCGTCTTCACCCGCCGAGACGCAGCGATCGAAGAGCCGCGCGTCGAACCCCATCGCACCCATCAGCCGGATGTTGTGGGTTTCGCGCCGACCCGAGTTCGACAGCACCACGATGCGCTTGCCGGCGTGGCGCAGCCTCTGGAGGCAGTCGAGCGCGCCGGGGTAGGGCCGCGTCCCATCGTGCAGGATGCCCCATTGGTCGACGATGAAGCCGTCGAACTCGCGCGCGAGCGCGGCCACACCTTCGAACGCGATGACGCCCGCAGGGGCCGGCTCAGGAGATGCGGGCACGGGCGTAGGCGGAGAGCGCTTCGCTCACGAGCACGATGGCGAGGATCGCAGCGAGCACCATGAGGACCTGCTGCCAGGCGAACTGGTTGATCGAGGCGTACAGGTGAAGGCCGATGCCGCCCGCGCCGACGAACCCGAGCACGCTCGACTCGCGGATGTTGATGTCCCAGCGATAGATGGTGGTGCCGAGCACGACGGGAACCACCTGTGGCAGGACGCCGATGAGGTAGACCTGGGCCGTGCCCGCGCCGGTCGCCCGCACCGCCTCGATCGGGCCCGCGTCGGCCTCCTCGATGGCCTCGGCGATGAGCTTGGCGAGAAACCCCACCGAGCGCGCGGCGACCGCGGCCACGCCCGCGAGCGGCCCGGGGCCGAAGATCGCCACGAACACCAGGCCCCAGATGACGGTGTTCACCGAACGCGACGCCACCAGGATCGCGCGGCCCACGGCCCAGGTGAAGCCGTTCAACGTCGTGTTGCGCGCGGCGAGGAACGCGATCGGGACCGACAGCACGACCGAGATGGCAGTCCCCAGCGTCGCGATGTGGATGGTCTCGAGCAGTGGTGCCACGATCTTTGGCAGATACGACCACCGCGGCGGCCACATCCGGCGCACGAGGTCGGCTGCCTGCACGTGCGCGTCGGCGAAGAACGCCCACTCGATGTCGAGCGCCGAGACCGACCACGCCGAGGCGAAGGCGACCGCGGCCACCGTGAGCCACGCCACGATCGACTCGCGGCGGGAGCGCCGCCGCCAGACCTCGGGGTAGCGCTTCACGACGGCGTTCATCGCATCCTCCGGCGAACCCAATCGGAGAACCACTCGCCGAGGGCGACCAGGGCGATGATGGAAAGCAGGATCGCCGCGGCGAAGTCGTGGTCGTAGCGCGAGAATGCGGCGGAGAGAGTCTGGCCGATGCCGCCGGCGCCGACGATGCCGATCACGGTCGAGTGGCGCACGTTGGCGTCGAGCCGGTAGATGGCGACTCCCGTGGTGCGCGACAGCACCTGCGGCACGACCCCGTAGGCCACGACCTGCGCGAATCCCGCGCCGGTGGCGCGCACCGCCTCGATCGGCCCGGGGCGCACGTTCTCGATGTCCTCGGCGAGCATCTTGGCAAGGAAGATCATCGAGGCGAACGCGAGCGTGAGCAGCCCCGCCACCGGGCCAAAGCCGAAGACCTTCACGAAGAAGATCGCGATGATGACCTCGTGGAAGGTTCGCCCGACGACGATCAGCGCGCGCGCCACGAGGTAGACGGGGCGCGGCGCGAGGTTGGTCGCCGCCGCGATGCCGAGGGGGATGCTGAGCACCACGCCCACGAGCGTGGCCGCGAACGCCATCTGCAGGCTTTCGACGAGGCCCTTCACCAGGAGCTGGTGGCGCGCGAAGTCCGGCGGCATCATGCGCACCAGCAGGTCCCAGGCCCGGCCGAACCCCGCGAGCGCGCGTTGCGGATCGATGTTGAGCCCCGCGACCGCCCACACGCAATAGGCGACGGCGGCGGCCAGCACGAGGTTCTGCCGCGCGCGCGTGCCGAAGAACGGCGGCGGCCTCCAGGTGGTCGGATGCGCCCCCATTCTCAGGTCGCCTCCTCGTCCTCGGGGGCCTTGCGGATCGTGCGGCTCCAGTCCTCCTCGCCGTAGATATCGGTCAGCACGGCGGGGGTGAGGCTCGAGGGCGGCCCGTCGAAGGAGACCCGGCCGGCCTTGAGCCCGATCACGCGGTCGGCGAAGTCCTGCGCGAGGGCGACGTCGTGGATGTTGATGAGCGCGGGCCGCGCGCGCTCGACGGCGAGCTCGCGGATGAGGCGCATGATCTGGCGCGCGGTCTTGGGGTCGAGGCTCGCGGTGGGCTCGTCGACCAGGAGAAGGTCGGGATCCTGCATCAATGCGCGCCCGATCCCCACGCGCTGGCGCTGCCCGCCCGAGAGCGCATCGGCACGCTTGTCGTGGTAGCCGTCAAGGCCCACGCGATCGAGCATCGCGAAGGCGCCGGCGATGTCGGCCGGGGGATAGCGGCGCATGAGCGAGGCGAAGAAGCCGACCGAGCCGAGGCGCCCGGAGAGCAGGTTCTCCATGACGGTGAGCCGCTCCACCAGGTTGAACTCCTGGAAGATCATCCCGATGCGCCGCCGGATCGCCCGCAGCTCCTTGCGCGGGGCGGCGACGATGTCCACGTCGCCCAGGCGGATGTGGCCGGCGGTGGGCTCGACCAGCCGGTTGATGCAGCGGATGAGGGTGCTCTTGCCGGCGCCCGAGGATCCGATGATCGCGATCACCTCGGGGCGCTCGACCGTGAAGCTCACGGCGTCCAGCGCCCGCTGCCCTCCGCTGTAGACCTTGGCGAGCCCCTCGATGGCGAGGAGCGAGGGCACGCGCCTACTCCGCCTTCGTGCCCAGCTTGCCCAGGGCTTCCTGCGTGTATTTCACTCCTGACACCTGCTGGATCGCGCGCACATCGCGCCAGGCTTCCTTGTAGTCGATCGGCCCGAACTTCTCGGTGTCCTTGAACTCCTTGCCGAGCTTCGACTTCTTGAAGTCGAAGGTGAGGAACGCTTCCTTGATCTTCGCCTTAAGCTCGGGCGCGAGGTTGTGGGGCACTCCGAATGCCGTGCGCGGGAAGGGCGCAGACTCGTAGATCACGCGCAGCGTGTCGGGCTTGAACATCCCGCGCGCCTGCATGCGCTCGACCACCGTGGAGGCCACGGGCGCGGCGTCGTAGTCCTTGTTGACCACGCCCATCACGGAATTGTCGTGCTTGCCCGAGTAGAGGACCTCGTAGTCCTTGCCCGGCGTGACACCCTTCGAGACGAACAGGGCGCGCGGGGCGAGGTCGCCGGAATTCGAGGAGGGCGCGACGTGCGCCACGCGCTTGCCCTTCAGGTCCGCGATCGACTTGATCGAGCTGTCCTTGTGGGTGATGAGTTGCAGCGTGTAGCCGATGCCGCCGCCGGGGCGCATCATCGAGACGAGCGGCTCGAAGCCCGCGAGGTTCACCGCGTAGGGCGTGGGGCCCGTGGCGACCCCGGCGATGTGCAGGCGCCCGGAGCGCAGCGCCTCGACCTGCGCGGCGTAGGACTCGGCCGGGAACCAACGTACGCGCTTGCCGGTGACCTTGCCGAGGTGGGCCATGAACTCATCGAAGACGTTCTCGTAGACCGCGGGATCCTCGACCGGCGTGTACGAGAAGACCAGGGTGTCCGGGTTCTGCAACTGCCGCGGGTCCTTGGGCGGGTCGGCGATCAGGTTGCGGTCCTCGTCGCAGAAGCGCGCGTCGAGGTCGCCGCGGTTCGAGCATGCCTGGGCGCTCGCGTCGAGCGCGAGGAAGCCCGCGGCCAGGAATGCCGCGACGGCCCGCTTGGTGATTTCCATGTCTACCCCTCCCGTTTGGCCTTGTGGCGAAATCCTACCAGTCTTGGCGCTGCCCCTGCTCATAAAGAAATGGGAGCCCCAGGACTTGCTCGAATATGTAGTAGTGCACGAAATGACACACCTGTTGGAGCCGGCGCACAGTGACCACTTCATTGCGATCCCTGAGAAGCACTACCCGTCATGGCACCAGGCCCGAGCGGAACTCAACGAGTTGCCCTCGCTGCAGAAGGGTGGCGTGAATGACCCGAACTAGGACACCTGCCAAGAGTCGACGGCAGCTCTGGCAGGTGCCTCGAGACCTAAAGGATTGACCCAGTCCATTGTGGGTCGTGGTGGTCATGGCTTGCGGTCCGGGTCGAGGCCCGCGTTCCGACTCGCTGCAAGAGCGACGCTGCGCAAGGAATTCGAACGTATGGGCGGAAGTGAGACTCACTCCCCTTCGCTCATGCGTATCGCGGCGTCTCGGCCCGGACCGCGCCCTCCGGCTCGCTGGCTAAGAAAGGGCGATCGATACGATAAGGCGATCGACCCGCTAGAATCGCGACATGAGCGAACGCGAAGCAATGGAATACGACGTGGTCGTGGTCGGCGCCGGCCCCGCGGGCCTCGCCACCGCGATCCACCTGCGGCAACTGTGCGCCGCGCAGGGCAAGGAATTCACGGTCTGTGTGGTGGAGAAGGGCTCCGAAGTCGGAGCCCACATCCTCTCCGGCGCCGTGATCGACCCGCGGGCGATGACCGAGCTCTTCCCCGACTGGAAGGCGCAGGGCGCGCCGCTGAACCAGCCGGTCACCGAGGATCGGTTCCTGTTCCTCTCGCGCGAGGGCTCGTGGAAGGTGCCGCACTTCATGCTGCCGGCCTGCTTCCGCAACGAGGGCAACTACATCGCGAGCCTCGGCAGCGTGGCGCGCTGGCTGGGACAGCAGGCCGAGGCGCTCGGCGTCGAGATCTACCCCGGCTTCGCCGCGGCCGAAGTTCTCTTCACCGAGGACGGCGGCGTGCGCGGTGTAGCCACCGGTGACATGGGCATCGGCAAGGATGGCGAGAAGACCGACCGCTACCAGCCGGGCATCGAGTTGCACGCCAAGTACACCATCTTCGCCGAGGGTTGCCGCGGCCACCTCGGCAAGGGACTCGAAGCGCGCTTCAAGCTGCGCGAGGGCCGCTCGCACCAGGTGTACGGCATCGGGGTGAAGGAGCTGTGGGAGGTGAAGCCGGAGCAGCACGTCCCCGGCCTCGTGGTCCACACCGCCGGCTGGCCCCTTGCGAGCGACACCTATGGCGGCTCGTTTATCTACCACCTCGACAACCACCAGGTCGCAGTGGGCTTGGTGGTCGGGCTGGGCTACGAGAACCCGTACCTCAATCCCTTCGAGGAGATGCAGCGCTTCAAGACGCATCCGTCGATCCGCGGCTTCTTCGAGGGCGCCCGGCGCATCGCCTACGGCGCGCGCGCCATCGCCGCGGGCGGTCTGCAGTCGCTGCCGAAGCTCACCTTCCCCGGCGGCGCGCTCGCCGGCGACGACGCCGGATTCCTCAATGCCGCGCGCATCAAGGGTTCCCACGCCGCGATCAAGTCGGGAATGCTGGTAGCCGGGGCGGCGTTCGAGGCGCTGGCCGCCGGACGCGCGCACGACGAGCTCGAGGCCTACGCGAAGGCTTTCGAGGCGAGCTGGCTGCACGACGAGCTGCACCGGGCGCGCAACTTCAAGCCGGCGATGTCGAAGGGACTGTATTCAGGCTCGCTGCTGGTGGGCATCGACCAGGTTGTCTTCGGCGGCAAGGCGCCGTGGACCCTCGCCCACGGCAAGCCCGACCACGAGAGGCTCAAGCCGAAAGACCAGTGCGAGCCGATCGCGTATCCGAAGCCGGACGGCGTCCTCACCTTCGATCGCCTCTCATCGGTGTTCGTGTCCAACACCAACCACGAAGAGGACCAGCCGGCGCACCTCACGCTGCGTGAT
Organism: Burkholderiales bacterium; assembly: GCA_038318025.1. Taxonomy (GTDB): domain Bacteria; phylum Pseudomonadota; class Gammaproteobacteria; order Burkholderiales; family Usitatibacteraceae; genus Usitatibacter. The sequence goes on from JBBQBW010000001.1 coordinate 27,312, forward strand.
CCCGCCGTGCCGACCGGAGTGAACCTCCCGGTTTACGCCGGTCCCGAGACGCGCTACTGTCCTGCTGGGGTCTACGAATTCGTGACGGAGGGCGGCGCTGCGCGGCTGCAGATCAACGCCCAGAACTGCGTGCACTGCAAGACCTGCGACATCAAGGACCCGAAGCAGAACATCCATTGGGTCGCCCCCGAAGGCGGCGGCGGCCCCAACTACCCGAACATGTGAGGGTAAGCACCAGGAGGCATGCATGAAGACCGTCGCCGAGCTGCTCCGCACCAAACCCGCCCGGGTCATCAAGGTGACCCCCGAGGTCTCCGTGCTCGAGGCCATCAAGATCCTCGCCTCCGAGAACATCGGCGCCGCGGTCGTGATGGTGGGCGACCGGCTGGCGGGCATCGTTTCCGAGCGCGACTACACCCGCAAGGTGATCCTCAAGGGCCGCTCATCCGAGACCACGCGCGTGGAGGAGATCATGACCGCCAACGTCGTGGTGGTGAGCCCGCGCACCAAGACTCGCGAGTGCATGGCGCTCATGGCCGAGAAGAGCATCCGCCACCTCCCGGTGGTGGACGAGGGCCGGGTGATCGGCATGGTGTCCATCCGCGACATCGTGAGCGATATCATCGCCGACCAGGACTTCACCATCGAGCAGCTCGAGCATTACATCAGCGGACAATGAGAATGCATCGGCATCGGGAACGGCGTTGGAGCGGGCGTTGCCGCCGCTCAACGCCCCCAGGCACCTGCTAGAGCTCCGCGGACTCGCCAAGTCGTTTGTCGGCTCACCCGTCTTCGAGGACGTGGGCCTTGAGATAGCGAGCGGCGAGTGGGTTGTGATCATGGGCGAATCAGGGTCCGGCAAGTCCACCCTCCTCAACATCGTCGCGGGCCTCGACCGGCCCGACGCGGGCACGGTGCGCCTCGACGGGCGCGCGGTGGACTTCGGCGACGACGACGCGATGGCGTTGTGGCGCCGCGCCCATGTGGGCTTCGTGTTCCAGGCCTTCCACTTGATGCAGACCATGACGGCGCTGGAGATCGTCGCCGTGCCGCTGGAGCTTGCCGGGAGGGCCGACGCCTTTGCCCGGGCGAAGAGTG
>JBBQBW010000002.1:0-22937 GCA_038318025.1 Burkholderiales bacterium
CATCGAGCTCCTGCGCCACCTTCATCGCCTCGTCGATCGCCGCGCGCAGCTCCTGGGCGTCCCAGGGCTTCTTCAGGAACCGGAACACCTCGCCCTCGTTGATCGAGCCCACGATCGCCGCGAGGTCCGAGTACCCGGTGAGGAGCATGCGCACCGCCTTGGGATTGGCCTCCCGCACCCGGCGCAGCAACTCGACGCCGGTCATGCCGGGCATGCGCTGGTCGCTCACCACCACCGGGATCTTGAACTTCGCCACCAGCTCGAGCGCGAGCGCGCCGCTTTCCGCGGTGAACACGTGGTAGTCGTCACGGAAGAGCGTCTTCAGCGCGTTGAGGATGCGCTCCTCGTCATCGACGAACAGGACGCGGGGCTTTTGGGCGTCGGGCACCGGCATCGCGGCCTTCTTCGCGGGGGCGATCATGCGTGCCTTGTCGACGAGGCTCGAGGCCGCCACGGCGGCAACCGGCCCGGCGGGAGCCGCGGCGAGCGGCGCTCCGAGGCTCGCCTCCAGCCCCTTCCTCAGCGCCTCGGAGAACTCGCGCGCCGAGCCGAAGCGTTCGGCGGGATTCTTGGCGAGCGCCTTGTGCACCACCCAATCCAGCTCCCACGCGATGCGGTGGTTGAGCGTCGAGGGATCGGCGGGGCGGTCGAGCGTCACGCGCCGCAGGATTTCGACGTTGCTGCCGGTGAAGGGCTTGTTGCCGGTGAGGAGCTCGAACAGGATCACGCCCACCTGGTAGAGGTCGGTGGACGGCGTGCACTGCATCCCGCTGCACTGCTCCGGCGCCATGTAGTGCGGGGTGCCCACCACGTCGCCGAGCTGCGTGATCCTGGAGGCGTCCAGGCGCGCCACGCCGAAGTCGGTGATCTTGATCCGGCCGTCGTCGTTGATGAGGATGTTGGCGGGCTTGAGGTCCCGGTGCACTACGCCCTGCCCGTGGGTGTAGGCGAGGCCGTCGAGCACCTGGCGCACGATCTCCCACGTGTCCTGGAACTCGTAGCGGCGCACCTCCTTCAGGTGCACGGCGAGCGACTTGCCGTTCACCAGCTCCATCACGATGCAGGCGAGCTCGTCGGTCTCGATGAAGTCGTAGATCGCGGCGATTCGCGGGTGCGTGAGGCGCCCGACGGCCTGCGCCTCCTGGCGGAAGCGTTGCAGCACGTGCTCGCGGTCCTGGGGCTCGAGGCTCTCCTTCGCGACCACCTTGAGCGCCACCGACCGCTGGATGCCGGTGTCGAAGCCGCGGTAGACGGTGCCCGCGGCGCCCTTGCCCAGGATGCCCTTCACCTCGTATTTGCCGATGCGCTCCGGCGGCCTCATGCGAGGGCCCCCGCTTCCGCGCGCTCCTCGCGAAGCTCCTGCGGCGGCTCGGTCGGCAAGGTCACCACGAAGGTGGTGCCCACGCCGTGCACGGAAGAGACCTCGATGCGCCCGCCGTGCTGCGCCACGATCTTGTAGGCGATGGAAAGCCCGAGCCCCGTGCCGGTGCCGACTTCCTTGGTAGTGAAGAAGGGATCGAAGATCTTCGGCAGCACCTCGGGCGCGATGCCGCGGCCGTTGTCGCGGACCTCGATCACCACGCCGCCGGCGGCGGCGCGCGTGGAGAGGATCAGCTTGCCGCGCGGCTTGTCCATCGCCTGCACCGCGTTGGTCACCAGGTTCAGCAGCACCTGGTTCACCTGCGAAGGCGAGCAGGTGATCGAGGGCACGTCACTCATGTGCGTCTCGACATCGACCTTGCGAAGCGACGACTTGGCGATGAGGAGGGCCGCGCGCACCCCTTCGTTCACGTTGAAGCTCGAGACCTTGCTGCGGTCCAGGCGCGAGAAGTTGCGCAGGTTCCTCACCAGGTCGGAGATCTGCTCGATGCCGTGCAGCCCGTCGTGGGTGAGCGCCTCCAGGTCCTGGAACACGTGGCGGTCCTGGATGCGGCCGAGGCGGTTGGCGAGGGAGTCGAAGGCCTCCTGCAGGTCGGCGGCCTCGGGGTGCGGGGACTGCAGGATCGCGAGGAGCTTCTCCGCCTCGCCGAGGGCGGCGCGCAGCTCGGGCAGCCGGTCGCGGGCGGTGGCCACGCTGTTCTTCACGTAGGCGAGCGGCGTGTTGATCTCGTGGGCGACGCCGGCGACCATCTGGCCGAGCGAGGACATCTTCTCGGTCTGCACCAGCTGCGCCTCGGATTCCTTCAGCTGCACCAGCGCCTTGGAGAGGTCGCGGGTGCGCTCGGCCACGCGCCGTTCCAGGTCTTCATTCGCCTCGCGCAGCTGCGCCTGGGTCGAGACCACGCGCATCGCGAGGAAGGTGAAGCCCATCAGCAGCGCCGCCGCGTAGGCGATGAGGTAGGCGCGCCAGGGGCCGCGCTCCTCGAGGGAGCGGGCGACCGCGCCGGAGAGCTCGCGCGAGGCGCGCTCGAGTCGCGAGCCCACGGTGAGGAAGGAGAACGAGCGCCAGGTCACGGCTTCGGAGGCGCGCTGGGCGAGGAACGCACGCGCGCTTTCCTGGGCCCGGGTTGCTGCCTCACCCAGGGCGGGGTCCAGGTTGCTCGCGGCGGGGAGGAGCGATGCAATGGGCGCCTCGATGGCGGCGCGGGACTCGGTTGCGGCCTCGATGTCGTGGCGATGCAGGCCCGTGCGCACGCGTTCCAGCAGCACCGGCAGCTCCGCCGGGCCGGTGGCGCGAGCGCGCAGGCGCGCGGCGTGGGCGGCGGACTCGAGGAGCTCGAGGGAACCCTCGGCGGCGCGAAGGGCCTCGCGGCTCTTGCCGTGGGCGGCCTGCAGCTCCTTCCACAAGTGCGCCTTTTCCACGAGCCCGGCGCGCAGCGGCCCCACCTCGCCCGCGAGCGCAGCGGGGACGGCGCGGCCCAACTGGTCCATGAGGCGCCCGGAGCGCGCGGCGCGGTCGGGATAGCCGCCCGCGCCCGGGGATGCCGTGGCGAAATCGTTCGCCAGCCGCAGCGCGTCGATGTCCCAGCGCGAGTCGAGCTCCTTCAGCTCGCGCAGCGTTTCGAGCGCCTGGGCCTCGACCTTGAAGTCGTCGCCCGCGGTGCGGAAGTAGAGGAACACGAGCGCGCCCAGCAGCGCCGCGGCGACCAAGGCGGCGAGCACGTGGCGCGCGTGGGGTTTTCGGGACATGGATGGATTGTGCTGTGTGGCGAGTGCCGCGTCTGTGCACGGCATCACTCGCTGGTTGCAATTGCAACCGATCCTACTCCCCCAGGTAGGCCTCGCGGATGCGGGGGTCGCCGAGGAGCGAGCGCGCTTCGCCCGTGAGTGTGACCACCCCGCCTTCCAGCACGTAGCCGCGGTGGCTCACCTCGAGCGCCAGGCGCGCGTTCTGCTCCACCAGGAGCAACGTGACGCCGTCGGCGGAGATGGCGCGCACCACCTCGAAGATCTTCTCCACCATGAGGGGGGCGAGCCCCATGCTGGGCTCGTCCAGCAGCAGCAGGCGCGGCCGGCTCATCAGCGCGCGGGCCATGGCGAGCATCTGCTGCTCGCCGCCCGAGAGCGTGCCGGCCACCTGGCCGCGGCGCTCCTTCAAGCGCGGGAACAGGGTGTAGGCGCGCTCCACGTCGCTCGCCACCTCGCCGCGCTCCGTGCGTGAGTAGGCGCCCATGGCGAGGTTCTCCTCGATGGTGAGCTGGGAGAAGATGCCGCGCCCCTCGGGCACGAGGGCGAGGCCGCGCCGCGCGATCTCGTGGACGCGCAGCGCCTGGATCGGTACCCCGTCGTAGACGATGCGCCCGGCGGCCGCGCGCACCAGGCCGGTGATGGCCTTGAGCGTCGTGGTCTTGCCCGCGCCGTTGGCGCCGATCAGGCACACCAGCTCGCCGGGCGCCACCGTGAGGTCGATGCCCTTTACGGCGCGGATGCCGCCGTAGGAGACTTCGAGCTGCTCGAGGGCGAGGAGCGTGCCTGCGGGTGAGGCAGCCGGGGCGCTCACGCGGACCGCGTCTCGTGGGATGCGCCTAGGTAGGCCTCGATCACCTTCGGGTCGCGCTGGATGTCGCTCGGCACGCCCTCGGCGATGCGCTGTCCGTAGTCGAGCACCAGCACGCGGTCGCACAGCCCCATCACCAGGCGCACGTCGTGCTCGATCAGCAGGATGGTGACGCCGTCGCCGCGGATCGCGACCAGGAGCTTCCTCAGCTCCACCTTCTCGGTGGCGTTCATCCCGGCGGCGGGCTCATCGAGGGCGAGCAGGCGCGGGTCGGTGGCGAGCGCCCGCGCGATCTCCAGCCGGCGCTGGTCGCCGTAGGAGAGGTGCTTGGCGAGTTCGTTGCCACGCGGGCCGATGCCGACGTAGTCCAGCAGCTCGCGGGCGCGTTTCTCGATCGCCACTTCCTCGGCGCGAGTGCCGGGGCCGCGCAGGATGGCGCCCACCACGCCCGCCTTGGTGCGCACATGGCGGCCGATCATCACGTTCTCCAGCGCCGAGAGGTTGGCGAAGAGGCGGATGTTCTGGAAGGTGCGCGCGATGCCGAGCGCCGCGATGCGGTCGGGCGTCATGTCGCGCAGCTCCCGAGCCTCGAAGCGGAAGCGCCCCTCGTCGTGGCGGTAGAGGCCCGTGAGCACGTTGAAGAGCGTGGTCTTGCCCGCGCCGTTGGGTCCGATGAGGCCGTAGATCTCGCCCTTCGCAATGGCGAAGCCGACCTCGGAGAGCGCCGTGAGCCCGCCGAAGCGCTTGGTGATGCCCTCGACCTCGAGGATCGGGGAATCTCCCCCTGCCTTGGGAGGGGGCCGGGGGGAGGGCGCGGCGGCGCTCATTGCGGCGGCTTCACGGCGGCGAGCTCGCGCTTGCGAACCGGCGAGGGCCACAGTCCGGCGGGGCGGAACAGCATCATCACCACCATCGCGAGGCCGAAGAGGAGCATGCGGATCACTTCGGGATCGATGATGGAGCGGCCGAAAAGCATCTTCTGCAGCGGCTCCACGGTGTAGCGCAGGATCTCCGGCACGAAGGAGAGGAGGATCGCCCCCAGCACCACGCCCCAGATGTTGCCCATGCCGCCCAGCACCACCATCGCGAGCACCATCACGCTCTCGGTGAGGATGAAGCTCTCCGGGCTGATGAAGCCCTGGATCGCCGAGAACATCCCGCCCGCCACGCCGCCGAAGGAGGCGCCCATGGCGAAGGCCAGCAGCTTCATGTGGGTGGTATTGATGCCCATCGAGCGCGCGGCGAGCTCGTCCTCGCGGATCGCCTCCCATGCGCGGCCGATGCGGGAGTTCTGCAGGCGCAGGTTGATCACGATCACCACCACCAGCACCGCGAGCAGGAAGTAGTAGTACTTGATGGTGCCGGATACCGCGAAATCCCCGAAGCGCGTGGTATTGGCGAAGTCGAGGCCGAAGACTTTGATGGAATCGATGGTGCTGATGCCCTTGGGGCCGTTGGTGAGGTTGAACGGCTCCGAGAGGTTGTTCAGGAAGATGCGGATGATCTCGCCGAAGCCGAGCGTCACGATGGCGAGGTAGTCGCCGCGCAGCTTCAATGTGGGCGTGCCGAGCATGATGCCGAAGAGACAAGCCACCGCTGCGCCGATGGGCAGGATCATCCACCACGGCAGGTGCAGGCCGAAATGCGGCGAGGCGAGCAGCGCGTAGACGTAGGCCCCCACCGCGTAGAAGGCGATGTAGCCCAGGTCCAGCAGCCCCGCGAAGCCCACCACGATGTTCAGGCCAAGCGACAGCAGCACGAACAGCACGGCGAGGTTGGTGATGCGCACCCATGCCGTGCCCGCCATTGCCAGCACGAAGGGCAATGCCAGCAGCGCCATGACGATCAGCGCGGTGCCGATCCAGCGGGCGTGGGGGTGGCGCTTGAGGGCGGCCGTCAGCGCTTCCATTGGCAGTAAACCTCTGGAACACGGATAAACACGGATGGCGACGGATCAATACGGAGCAAAGTGGTCAACGGTGCACCAGAGGACGCGTTGAACTTCGAGGCGGGGAAGGCCGAAGTTGATTACGAGCCCGGTTTCCAGCCCGGTGGCCCGGAGGTAGTTGAGGCACTGGCTCCGATGGGTTGGATCGAGGGCGCGAACGGCTTTCAATTCCACGACCACGGATCCATCGACGACAAGGTCAGCTTGATACAAGCCGACAATTTCGCCGTCATACCGAACATCCATCGGTTTTTGTTGCTCCACCTTGTGGTGGCGTTTGCGGAGCTCATGCGCCAACGCATTTTCATAGACTTTCTCCAGGAATCCGCATCCCAAGCGATTGGCTACAGTAAACGCTGCGCCGATCACCGATTCCGTCACAGCCGTTTCCCCTGTCAGCCCTCTTTCCGTGTTCATCCGTCGTCCTCCGCGTTTATCCGTGTTCCAAAGGTTTACTGCCAGCGTCACTCCCCAACGCCAACCTAGGCACGGTCGCCGACACGTTCGCCCAGCAACCCCTGCGGGCGGAACACGAGCACCAGGATCAATACGATGAAAGCGTAGACATCCTTGTAGTTGCTGCCGAAGAGGCTCGACTCGGGACTCGACTCGCATATCGCCGTGAAGCCCGGGAGGAACTTGTCCAGCAGGCACACGTTGGTGAAATCGCCCACGTACCCCGCCCCGAGTGCTTCGATGAGCCCCATGAGAATCCCGCCCAGCACCGCTCCCGCGATGTTGCCGATGCCGCCCAGCACCGCCGCGCTGAAGGCCTTGAGGCCGAGCAGGAATCCCATCTGGTAGTGCGCGATGCCGTAGTAGCTGCCGACCATCACGCCCGCCATGGCGCCCAGCCCCGCGCCGATCACGAAGGTGAAGGAGATCACCTTGTTGATGTCCACGCCCATGAGGCCCGCCACCTGCGGATTCTGCGAGGTGGCGCGCATCGCGATGCCCATCCGCGTGCGGTACACCAGCGCGATGAGGCCGCCCATCATCGCCACCGAGGTGAGGACGATCGCGATCTGCACGCTCGAGATCGCGGCGCTGTTCTCGGAGCTTCCCAGGTGGAAGAGCTTAAGCTCGATGATCTGCGGGAAAGCGATGATGTTGCGGCTCCACACCAGCAGTGCCAGGTGCTGCAGGATGATCGACATCCCGATGGCGGTGATGAGGGGGGCGAGGCGCGGTGCATTGCGCAGCGGCCGGTAGGCGATGCGCTCCACCAGGTAGCCCACGGCCATGCAGGCGGGGACGGCGGCGGCGACGCCGAAGGCCACGATCGCGAGCGGCGGCAGGCCGGAGCCCGCGAGCGCCACGATCACCGAGAAGGCCACCATGCAGCCGATCATCACTACCTCGCCGTGGGCGAAGTTGATGAGCTGGATGATGCCGTAGACCATGGTGTAGCCCAGGGCCACGACGGCGTAGACGCATCCGAGCGTGAGCCCGTTCACCACCTGCTGCAGGAAGATGTCCACGGCGGAATTCTACGTCCCTGTCGCGCCGGCCGGCGCCAAAAAAAAACGGCACCGAATCCGGTGCCGCCGTGTTGCCGCTGATGTTATTGAGTGTTCTTGGTCTTAGGGCTTCTTGGGCTCAGCGGGCTTTGCATCTCCCTTTTTGGCTTCTGTGGCGGGTGCGGCGGCGGGTTTCGCTGCCTCTCCCTTCTGGGTTGTATCGGTTGCGGGGGCTGCTGCGAACGGGGTGGAAACGCCGCCCTTCACGATCGACACCGGGATGACCTTGCCGCCCTGGAGCTTGAAGATCGTCATCTCGGCGTCCTTGCGGTCGCCCTTGGCGTCGAACTCGACCTTGCCCGTGGCGCCCGTGAACGAGACGTTGAAGAGCTCGGGGCCGAATTTGGCCGGGTCGGTGGAGTTGGCCTTCTTCATCGCCTCGACCACGGCGAGCGTCGCGTCGTAGAAGTAGGGCGCGTACTGCTTGATGTCGCCGTACTTGCTGGTGAAGGCGCCGCTGAATTCCTTGCTCGCGGCTTCGCGCGGCAGGCCAGCCTGGGAGCACACCATGCCCTCGGCGGCTTGTCCCGCGAGCTTGCCCATCTCGTCGGTGCAGGCACCGTCGCCGAAGGCGAAGACCGCCTTGATGCCGAGCTCGCGCGCCTGCTTCAACATCGGGCCGCCGGTGGCGTCCATGCCTCCATGGAACACGACGTCGGGTTTTCTCGCCTTGATCTTGGTGAGGATGGCCTTGAAGTCGGTTTCCTTGTCGGTGGTGCGCTCGCGGGCGACGATCGCAACCTTGGCGCCCTTCAGCGTCTTCTCGACTTCGTTGGCGAGGCCCTCGCCGTAGGCGGTCTTGTCGTCGATGATCGCGACCTTCTTGCCCTTCAGCTCGTTGGCGATGTAGGAAGCGATCGCCGGGCCCTGCTGGTCGTCGCGGCCGACGGTGCGGAACACGGTCTTCAGGCCGCGCTCGGTGAGCGTCGGGTTGGTGGCGGAGCCCGAGACCATCGGGATGCCGGCCTTGGAGTAGATCTCCGAGGCCGGGATCGACACGCCGGAGTTGAGGTGGCCGATCACGGCGGCGACCTTCGCGTCCACGAGCTTCTGCGCGACGGTGGTGCCGACCTTCGGGTCGGCCTGGTCGTCCTCGCTCTGCATCGTGAAGGTGACGGGCTTGCCGTCGATGGTGAGCTTCTGCGAGTTCGCCTGGGCGACGGCGAGGGCCACGCCGTTCTCGTCATCCTTGCCCAGGTGCGCGATCGAGCCGGTGAGGGGGCCGGCGTGGGCGATCTTGACGGTGACTCCGGCGGGGGCGGCCGGCTTGGCGGGAGCCTCGGCTTTCTTGGGCTCTTCCTTCTGGCCGCAGGCGGCGAGGCCCAGGGCGAGGGCGACGGCCAGGCCGAGTTGGCGTGACGATTTCATTGGGACTCCTGGAATTCGGGGGTTGGGCGCGCGGGGCCGGGAAAGGGGCGAATTATGGGTAGCCCCCCGGGGGAAGTCAATTTTTCCTCCGCCATGCAGAAAGCCGGCGCGCGGCCGGCTTTCTGGACTGGCGAGCCCCGGTAGCCCGGGAGCGTGGCGTGCGGCCTACTTGATGGCCAGGATCCACTTCACCAGGGTCTTCACGTCCTCATCCTTCACCGCGGCGTTCGGCGGCATCGGGATCTGGCCCCAGGTGCCGACCCCGCCCTTCTTCACCTTCTCGATGAGCATGGCCTCGGCCTTTGCGTCGCCCTTGTACTTGGCGGCCACGTCCTTGTAAGCGGGGCCCAGCAGCTTCTTGTCGACGGCGTGGCAGGCGGTGCAGGCGCTCTTTTTCGCGAGCTCCTCGCTGGCGAGGGCGGGGAGGGCGGCGGCGGTGAGCGCCAGCGCGGCAAGGGTGAGAACAGGTTTCATCGAAGGCTCCGTGCGGTGAGGGGGGGTTCGGCCGGCATTGTGGGCAATTCGAGCGCCTCGCGCAATTTTTCCGGCCGATCGATCGGGGGCAAGCAGCTAACGCCCTGGCAGACCCAGGCGTTGACCGCCTCGCCTCCGGGCTTGGCAAGGGACGTCGGAACCCCCTGGGTGCCCGACGGCAGGTAGAGCGCGAGGGTGGTGGGCAGGTGGGAGGCATCCAGCACCTCGCGCCACGGCGCGAAGCCGTCCGCGGGGCCGGTCACCACCACCAGCCGTGGCGGCTCGAGGTGCTCCTCGAGGGCCGCGAGGAGCGAGCCGAATGCGGCGGGCTGGCGTTTCATCTCGCGCCAGTGCAGCGCCAGCGTGCCGGCGACAGCATCGGAGTACTTCGCCTCGCCGGTAAGGAACGCGAGCCGGTTGAGGGCGAGCGCCGCGACCCCGTTGCCCGAGGGCATGGCGTTGTCCGGGCCGGGCTTCTGGCGATGGATCAGGCGCTCGTGGCCGTGGGCGGTGAAGAAGAAGCCCCCGCCTTCGGGGTCGTGGAACTGCTCGAGGAGCGCGTCGCCGAGCTCGCGCGCCCATTGCAGGTCGGCGGAGTCGAAGCGCGCCTGCATCACCTCCAGCAGCGCCGCGAGCAGGAAGGCGTGGTCGTCGAGGTAGGCATCGAGGTGTGCGCGGCCATCCTTGTAAGTGGCCAGCAGGCGGCCGTCCTTCCACATCTCGCGGCGGATGAAATCGACGGCGCGGCGCGCGGAATCGAGCCACTGCGCCTGGCCGAAGACGCGCGCGGCGCGGGCCATGCCGGCGATGGCGAGCGCATTCCACGACGTGAGCACCTTGTCGTCGCGGCCGGGCGGCACGCGCAAGCTGCGCGCTTCGCGCAGCTTGCGGCGCGCCGCGTCGAGCAGCGTCCGCGCCGATCCCTCGTTCACTTCGAGGATGCGTGCCGCCTCGTCCAGGGGGCGCGCCACTGCCAGGTGCCACGCTTCAGCCTCGAAGTTGGGCGGACCGTCGAGGCCATAGACCAGCGAGGCGACAGCGAGCTCGTCGGCGGTGAGGAGTGCCGCGACCTCCTCGAGCTGCCAGACATAGAACCGCCCCTCCTTGCCTTCCGAGTCGGCGTCGATCGACGAGCAGTAGCCGCCCTCGGGCAACTGCATCTCGCGTTGCAGCCAGCCCGCCGTTTCCATGCAGGTGTTGGCGAACACCGGGTCGCGCGTCGCCGCCCACGCGTCGGCGTAGAGCCGCAGCAGCCAGCCGTTGTCGTAGAGCATCTTCTCGAAGTGCGGGATGGTCCACGTCGCATCGGTGCTGTAGCGCGCGAAGCCGCCGCCCACCTGGTCGTATACCCCCCCCAGCGCCATGCGGCGCAGGGTGAAGGCGGCCATGCGCAGCGATTCCTCGTCGCGCGGGTCGGCGGCGTGGCGGCGCAGCAGCAGCTCCAGGGTGTCGGGATGGGGAAACTTCGGCGCGCCGCTGAAGCCGCCGTGCTCGTGGTCGAAGGCCTGCATCAGCTGGTCCGCGGCCTCGTCCAGCGGCTCCCGCGTGAACTCGGGAGGGGCGTCGGGTGGCCGCGGCTCGCTCCGCGCCATCGCCTGGGTGAGCTGCGCCCCGGTGGCGGCGATCTCGCCCGGATTCTCGTCGTGGAACTGGCGCACGCGCTTCAGCAGGTCGGGGAAGCCCGGCATCCCGTAACGCGCGGCGCTGGGGAAGTAGGTGCCGCCGAAGAAGGGCACCTGGTCGGGCGTGAGGAACATGGTGAGCGGCCAGCCGCCGGGGCGCTGCGTGAGCATCGACTGGGCGAGCTGGTAGATGTGGTCGATGTCGGGCCGTTCCTCGCGGTCCACCTTCACGTTCACGAACAGCTCGTTCATCACCTGCGCGATGGATTCGTCCTCGAACGATTCGTGCGCCATCACGTGGCACCAGTGGCACGCGGAGTAGCCGATCGAGAGGAGGATGGGCTTGCCGGTGCGGCGCGCCTCGGCGAGCGCTTCTTCGCCCCAGGGATACCAGTCCACGGGGTTGGCGGCGTGCTGCTGGAGGTAGGGGCTGGTCTCGCGGGACAGTCGGTTGGGCATTGGAGGGTGCATCGAGGTGTGACACGCCGCCGTCGAGGCGGGTTCGCCCGGGAGACTACCCCGTTCGGCGGGTTGCCAGGGGGTTGCGTACCAGGCCCAGGATCAGCGCGCACCCGGCGAGGATGATGGCGCATCCGGCGATCCTTCCCGCAGTGAGCGCCTCGCCCAGGAACGCGACCCCCCACAGCATCCCGAAGATCGGCACCAGTAGCGTCACCGTGATCGCCTTCACCGGGCCCACGTCGGCGATGAGGCGGTAGTAGAAGATGAACGCGACGGTGGTGGAGACGAGCGCCAGGCCCACCACCGCGGCCCAGGCGAGCGGTGTCACGCTGGCCAGGCCCCGGGGCGCGGGTGCGAATGGAACCAGCGGCGTGAGGGTCATCGCCGCAAACAGCAGCGTGGCCGCGGCCGTGCCGAGCGGGCGCGCGTCCTTGAGGCGCACCTTGGTGAACACGATGGTGTAGCCGTAGATCGCGGTGGCCGCGACCGACATCCCGGCGGCCAGGAGCTCGCGGCCGCTCATCGGCTTCGGCGTCCAGCCCACCAGCACCGCGGTGCCGAGGAGGCAGAGGGCGATGCCGGCGGCCTTCGCCGGCGTGATCGGGTCGCGGATCCACAGCGCGGCGAACACCGTCGCGAAGAGGGGCGAGAGCGCGTTCAGGATCGCGGCCGTCGACGCGTCGATGGTGGTGAGGGCCTCGGCGATCAGCACGAACGGCAGCGCCAGCCCCACCGCGCCCACGAACAGGAACGAGGTCCAGTGCCGCGACCAGCCGACGTTGCCGCCGGTGGCGTAGAGGAACGTGGCGAGCGCCACGCCCGCCACCAGCACTCGGAGCCAGATCAGCAGCACCGCGCCCAACTGCGGCACCGCGGAGCGCATGAAGAGATACGAGGCCCCCCACATCGCGGCGAGCGCCACCAACCGCGCGAGGTCCGCGGGCCTCACGCGGCGGCGCCGGGCCGCGCCCCTTCGAGCGCCAGGAGGCGCGCCTTGCGCTCGAGGCCTCCGGCATAACCGGTGAGGCTGCCGGCGCTGCCGACCACGCGATGGCACGGCACCACGATCGAGAGCGGGTTGCGCCCGGTCGCAGCGCCCGCAGCGCGCGCGGCACCCGGGAATCCCGCCCGCTGCGCGAGCTGCGCGTAGCTCAGGGTCATGCCGGGCGGAATGCGCGCGATCTCGCGCCACACCGCTTGCTGGAAGGGCGTGCCCGCGGTCGCGAGCGGCAGATCGAAACGGTCGCGTCGACCCTCGAGGTACTCGGTCACCTGTGCCGCGCAGCGGGTGAGCGCCGCGTCGCGTGGCGTCTCGATCCATGCGGCGTCGATCACCGGGGCATGGTGGCCGCCCTCGAAGTAGACGCCGGTCACGGCGCCGTCCCGCGCGGTGGTGAACATGGGCCCCAGCGGTGAAGGGAATCGAAGGTAGTGGGTCATGGCAATTTCTCCAGGGATTTCCAGAGGTGGATCACGGCATAGGCGCGCCACGGCCGCCAGGCCTCGGAGTCGGCCAAGGCCGCGCGGGCGTTGTCCGTGCCCATGGCCTTCAGCACCGCGACGTCGGGGTGCGGGAATGCATCGGGCCACGCCAGCGCGCGCATCGCGATGTACTGCGCTGTCCAGGGACCGATGCCGGGAACCGCGCGCAGCGCCGCCAGGGTCGCCTCGACGTTCGCCACGGGGTCGAGCACCAGACGCTGCGCGTCGATCTCGCGCGCGAGTGCCACGATGGCCCGGGCGCGCGCGCCGATGATGCCGTGGGCGGCGATGGCGCTCGGGTCCAGCGCCGCCACCTCGCCAGCGCGCGGAAACAGCCGGTCGACTCCCTCGATGGGCGTTTCGAACGGCACGCCGAACGCAGCCGCGAAGCGTGCCGCGAACGTGGTCGCCGCGCGCACCGTCACCTGCTGGCCCAGGATCGCGCGCACCGCCACCTCGAAGCCATCGATGGCGCCGGGCAGCCGCAGTCCCGGATTGCCGGCGGCGAGGGGGCCCAATGCCGCCGCCACCTCGTCCGGGTGGCACGCGAGGTCGAAGAGGTGCTTCACGCGGGCCAGCACCGCGGGGATCACGCCGGCGAGGGACGCGCCGACGGTCACCCGCAGGGCGGAGCGCCGGGGCGAGGGCGCCACCGCGATCCACCCGGCACGCTCGCCGATGCGCACGCTGCGCCGGTAGTGGTTGCGGGCCACGGCCTCGACGCCGACGATGGCGCGGCGCTCGAGGAAGGCTAAGATCGCCGCCCAGTCGTAAGGCGGCCGGTAGGCGAGGTCGAACACCAGCTCGCCGCCGGGCTTGCGCGCGGGAGCGGCGTGGCGCAGGTCGCCCGGCGTCATCCGATAACGCGTGCGGAAGAGGTGGTTGAAGCGCCGCAGGCTCGCGAAGCCGCTGGCGAGCGCCACGTCGAGAACCGGGAGGTCGGTGTCGGTGAGGAGCCGCTTGGCCAGCAGCAACCGCTGAGTCTGCGCATAGGCGACGGGGGCAACGCCGAACTCCTGCTGGAAAACGCGGCGCAGGTGCCGGTCGGTCACGCCAAGGCGGCGCGCGAGCGCCTCGAGCCCGCCATCCTCCAGGCGGCCGTCCTCGATCGCGCGCGCCGCGGCGACCGCGAGGCGACGGTTGGCGTCCACCACCGCGAATCCCGGCGCGAGCTCCGGGCGGCAGCGCAGGCACGGCCGGAATCCGCCTGCCTCGGCTGCGGCGGCGCTGGGGAAGAACCGGCAACTGGTAGCGTGGGGCGTGCGCGCGGTGCACACCGGGCGGCAGTAGATCCCGGTGGTCGCGACGCCGACGAAGAAGCGCCCGTCGAAGCGCACGTCGTGGGCGCGGAGCGCGCGGTAGCACTGTTCGGCGTCGAGGTACATGCCGGCATTATCCGCCCGGGCGCACGCCGCGCTCGCCGTTTTCGGACGTGGAAAGACGCCCCGAGAGGGCACTGGCGCCGCTTACTGCGGCACGGGAAACGGCCCCCTGGATGTAGGAGCGGGACTACATCCATCGCGCGTCGGCGGTGCGCATACTGGGCATCCACAAAAAAGGGTTGGGAACTATGCTCGACCTCTTCCCCAAGTCGCAGGCGTCGACGCAGGCCGCGCGATCCGACTTGGCGCGTGCGCTGCTCACTTCCCTCCAACCCACTTGCTTCTGGCCCGGCGCCGCTGCCGCTCCCCTCGTGAACGACGCTTTCGTCGCGTTGTTCGGGAGCGAGCCCGCCGCATCGCCGGCCGTGCCGATGGACCGGGCCTGGCCGGATGCGTGGCGCGCGTTGCGCCAGCGTGCCGGCGCCGCGCTCGTCACCGGCGCCGCCTTCGATGCGGGGCCTGTGACGATCCAGGTGCGCGAAGGCGAGAGCGTCCGGGAGGTGCACGTGCGGACCTACGGCACGCCAGTCTTGACGGAGGGATCGCGTGGCATCGCGTGCGCCTTCGTCGACGTGACCGATGAAGTGGTGGCGCTGCGGGAGCTCGACGCGCTGCGGCAGTTGCTGCTGCCCCCCGAGTCCAGCGGACACGATCGCCGTGAGCTGGCCCGCACCCAGGGCGAGCTGGCGGAGCAGGTCGAGAGCCTCACCGTGCTGCACGACCTCGCGATGCGCCTGGGCGGGATCGCCGAGCCGGAGCCCGCGCTGCAGGCCGTTCTCGAGGCGGCGGTGCGGGCGCAGGGCGCGGCCCAGGGGCTGGTGTGGCTGCATGAGCCGGCCTCCGGCTCGCTCATCTCGCACATGAGCTTCGGCTTCGATGCCGAGACCCTCCTCAGCTTCGACCGCGTCATCCCCGGCCCCGACGGCGGGGGTGCCGGCAACGCGTTCGCCCGCGGCACGCGCTACGTGATCGAGGACGTCGAGCAGGACGCCGCTTTCGCGCCCCATCGCGAAGCGGCGCTGCGCGCGGGAATCCGCGCCCTGCACAGCACGCCGATCGTGACCCGCAGCGGCGACCTGCTCGGCGTGATCTCGGTCTACTTCCGCCAGCCCCATCGTCCCGGCCAGCGCGACATGCAGATCGCGGACGTGTGTGCGCGCCACGCCGCCGACGCGATCGAGGCGGGCCGCGCGGCGCAAGCCACGCGCCGCAGCGACCGCATCTTCCGCGCCATGGGCGAGTCGATCGACTACGGCGTGTGGATCTGCGACCGCGATGGGCGCAACACCTATGCGAGCGACGCCTTCCTGCGGCTGACCGGCCTTACCCAGGAGTCGTATTCCGGCACCGGCTGGGGCGAGGTCCTCCACCCCGACGATCGCGAGGCCACCCTCGCCGCGTGGGCGAGGTGCGTGCGCGAGGGCGGCGAATGGGACGTTGAGCACCGCGTGCTCGGCGTAGACGGCCACTACCACTCGATCCTCGCGCGCGGCGTGCCGGTGCGCGACGAGCGCAGCCGCATCTCGGGCTGGGCCGGGATCAACCTCGACATCGGACGCCTGAAGCAGGTGGAGAACGAGTTGCGCGAGCTCGACAAGCGCAAGAACGAGTTCCTCGCCACCCTCGCCCACGAGCTGCGCAATCCCCTCGCGCCGCTGCGCAACGGGCTCGAGGTGATCCGGCTGTCGTCGCCCGAAGGCGGCGCGGTGGAGAAGGCGCGCGGAGTGATGGAGCGGCAGCTCGCGCAGATGGTGCGCCTGGTCGACGACCTCCTCGACGTGAGTCGGGTGAGTCGCGGCAAGATCGAGCTGCGGCGCGAGGAGATCGACCTCGCCACCGCGCTCGCCCATGCCATCGAAACCAGCCAGCCCCTCATGGCCGATCGCCGCCATCGCTTCAGGGCGCTCCTCCCCCCGGAGCCGATCCGGGTCGACGGCGATACGACGCGCCTGTCGCAGGTGTTCGCGAACCTGCTCAACAACGCGGCCAAGTACACCGAGCCCGGCGGGGAGGTGGAGCTCGCCGTGCGGTTCGAGAGCGGGGCGGCGGTCGTGACCGTGAAGGACAACGGAGTCGGCATCCCGGCCGACATGATTTCGCAGGTGTTCGACATCTTCACCCAGGTGGACCGCTCGCTCGAAAAGACCCAGAGCGGGTTGGGCATCGGGCTTTCGATCGCCAAGCGCCTGGTGGAGATGCACGGCGGCACGATCAACGTTGAAAGCCGCGGCAATCGCCAGGGGAGCGAGTTCACCGTGCGCCTGCCGGCGCGCGCTGCGGTGCCCGCCGAGTCGCCTGGCATGGCAACGAGCGCTCTCGCCATCCCGGCTCCCGCCGCGCCCAGCCGGCGAATCCTCGTGGCCGACGACAACGAGGATTCGGCGGTCACGCTCTCGATGATGCTCGAGGTGATCGGCAACGACGTGCGTGTCGCGCGCGACGGCCAGGAGGCGGTGGAGATGGCCGCGGAGTACCAGCCGGACGTGATCCTGCTCGACATCGGCATGCCGCGCATGAATGGCTACGACGCTTGCCGGGCGATCCGCGCCCAGGCGTGGGCATCGGGCGCCTACCTCGTGGCGCTCACGGGCTGGGGGCAGGAGGAGGACAAGAACCGCGCGCTCGAGGCCGGCTTCGACCGCCACCTGGTGAAGCCGGTGGAGCCCAAGCTGCTGGAAACGCTGGTGTCGAGCCTTCCGGTGCGGCCCCGTCCAGGTACCTAGAGCGCCTTCTTCCGGAAGGCGAGCTTCTGCACGCCGCCTCGGCGGGACCGATTCGCGTGAGGTTGAGCTTCACTCCCATGTCCTTCTCCTCCCGGCCCACCCAATAAGCCGGAACGCGTGCCGATCATCACGCCCGCGAACCGGCTGGCCAGTGAATAATGCGGGTCCCGGAAGGCGCCAGTGTGGCCCGGTTCCGGATTCCGTGGGTGACGAAAGGTGACGCGATGAACTACCGCAGACTGGGGCGCAGCGGCCTCAAGGTAAGCGAGCTGTCGTTCGGCTCGTGGGTGACGTACGGGAACCAGCTGGGCACGGATGCCGCGCGCGAGTGCATGGCCGCGGCCTGGGACCGCGGCGTCAACTTTTTCGACAACGCGCAGGTGTACGCCGCGGGAAAAAGCGAGGAGATCATGGGCGAGGTGCTGAAGAAGCTCGCCTGGCCGCGCATGAAGTACGTGGTCTCGACCAAGTTCTTCTGGGGCATCACCGACGGCCCCAACGAGAAGAACACGTTGAACCGCAAATACCTCTTAGACGCGATGGACGGGTCGTTGAAGCGCCTGAAGCTCGAGCACGTGGACCTGGTCTACTGCCACCGCCCCGATCCCGACACGCCCATCGAGGAGACGGTGTGGGCGATGCACAACATCATCGAGCGCGGCAAGGCGCTCTACTGGGGCACCTCGGAGTGGAGTGCGGCCGAGATCATCTCGGCGTGGCAGGTCGCCGATCGTCACCACCTGCACAAGCCGATCGTGGAGCAGCCCGAGTACAACCTTCTCCACCGCAGCCGCGTCGAGCAGGAGTACGTGCGTTTGTTCCAGGACTTCGGCCTCGGCCTCACGACGTGGAGCCCGCTCGCCTCGGGACTGCTCACCGGCAAATACAAGCTCGGAGTTCCCGCCGACAGCCGCGGCGCCATCCCGCGCATGAAGTTCCTGGTGGACGGCCTCACCGACAAGGCGAAGAACCAGGTGGTGGCGGAGCTCGAGGGCGTGGCGAAGGACCTCGGCTGCTCGATGGCGCAACTGGCGATCGCATGGTGCGCGCGCAACCCCAATGTCTCCACCGTCATCACCGGCGCTTCGAAGGTCTCCCAGGTGGAGGAGAACCTGCGCGCGGTGGAGGTGATTGCGCGGCTCACCCCGGCCGTGATGGAGCGAATCGACGGGATCGTGGCGGGGCATTCGGACTGATGCTTGGGTACCCGCCGACGCGGGCGTGACATCAATCGAGGGCCTGGTCGAGATCCGCGATCAGGTCCTTCACGTCCTCGACGCCCACCGAGAGCCGGATCAGCGCTTCGGAGATCCCGATCCCCTTGCGCACCTCGGCGGGGATCGAGGCGTGGGTCATGATCGCCGGATGCTCGATCAGGCTCTCGACACCGCCCAGGCTCTCGGCGAGCGTGAAGATCTGGCAGCGCTCGAGCATCCGCAGCGCCGCTCGCTCCCAACCGCGCACCACCGCCGAGACCATGCCGCCGCCGGCGGCCATCTGGCGCTTGGCGAGCGCGTACTGGGGGTGGCTCTTCAATCCCGGGTAGAACACGCGCTCGATCTTCGGATGCTGCTGCAGCCAGGTGGCGACTTCGAGCGCGTTGTCGCAGTGGCGCTCCATGCGCAGCGCCAGGGTCTTGAGTCCGCGCGTCGCGAGGAAAGCGTCGAACGGGCTCGGCACCGAGCCCACCGCGTTCTGCAGGAAGCCCAGCTGCTCGGCGAGGTCCGCGCGCCGGGTGATCGCGACGCCGCTGATCACGTCGGAGTGGCCGTTCAGGTACTTGGTCGCGGAATGCACCACCACGTCGAAGCCATGCTCGAGCGGGCGCTGCACCCAGGGTGAGGCGAAGGTGTTGTCGGCGACCGTGATGATGCCGCGCGCCTTCGCCGCCTCGGCCACCATCGTGAGGTCGACGAGCTTGAGCAGCGGGTTGGAGGGCGTCTCCACCCAGATCATCTTCGTCTCGGGCTTCAACGCCGCTTCCAGCGTCGCGCGGTCGGCGAATGTCGAGTAGGTGAAGTCGAGGCCCGCGGAGCGCCGGCGCACGCGCTCGAACACGCGCCGCGTCCCGCCATACAGGTCGTCCAGCGCCACCACGTGGGCGCCGGCGTCGAGCAGCTCCAGCACGGTGCTCGTGGCCGCCATGCCGGACGAGAAGGCGAAGCCGTGGGTACCACCCTCGAGGTCGGCGACACAGCGCTCGTAGGCCCAGCGCGTCGGGTTGTGCGAGCGGCCGTAGTCGAGGCCCTGGTGCTTGCCGGGGCTCTCCTGCGCGTAGGTCGACGTCATGTAAATCGGCGTGATCACGGCGCCGGTCTGCGGGTCGGCGGGTTGCCCGGCGTGGATCACGCGCGTGGCGAAGGCGGGCGGCTTGGCGGGGTTCTTCATTTGAGCTTTCTTCTGAGCACGTTCAGGAGGTCGATGCGGGTGATGAGGCCGTGGAAGCGCGCCGCGTCGGCGATGATCGCCACGTGGTCGCGGTCGAGGATCGCGATCACCTGGTCGAGCGTCTCGCCCGGCGCCAGGGTTTCGAGGTCGGTGGACATGTGCTTGCGCACCACGTCGCGGAAGCCCGACTCGCCGCGCGTGACCGCGCGCAGCACGTCGTACTCGTCGATGATGCCGACGATCTTCTCGCCCTCCAGCACCGGCAGCTGCGAGACGTCATTGATCTTGAAGCGCCCGTAGGCGACGAGCAGCGTGTCGTCGGGGCCCACGCTCACGGTTGCGCGCTCCTCGGTGGGACGCCCGATGTAGTCGCGCAGGTCGCCATGCTTCGCGCGCTCGAGGAAGCCGTGGTCGGCGAGCCAGTAGTCGTTGTACATCTTGGAGAGGTACTTGTTGCCGCTGTCGCACACCAGGCTCACCACGCGCTCGGGCCTGGTGCGCGAGCGGCAATACTTGAGGGCCGCCGCCAGCAGCGTCCCGGTCGAGGAGCCCCCGAAGAGCCCTTCCCTCGCAAGCAGCTCGCGCGCAGCGGCGAAGCTCTCGGCGTCGCTGATGCTGTAGGCCTCGCGCACGCCGGTGAGGTCGGCGATCGGGGGGACGAAGTCCTCGCCGATGCCCTCGACCAGCCACGAGCCCGCCTCGCCGTGCTTGCCGGTCTTGATGAGGTCCACGAGGATCGAGCCTTCGGGGTCGGCGAGCACCATCGCGGTCCGCGCCGACACGGACCTGAAGAACTTCGTGAATCCCGCGAGCGTGCCGGAGCTTCCCACCCCGCACACCACCGCGTCGACATCGTGGCCCATCTGCTCCCAGATCTCCGGGCCGGTGGTGGTCTCGTGGGCGAGCGCGTTGGCCGGGTTGCCGAACTGGTTCACGAAGAAGCCGCCGGTCTCGCGGGCGATCTTCTGCGCGATGTCCTGGTAGTAGTCCGGATGCCCCTTGGCGACGTCGGAGCGCGTCATGATGACTTCCGCTCCCATCGCCTTCAAGTGGAACACCTTCTCGCGGCTCATCTTGTCGGGGATCACCAGCACCAGCTTGTAGCCCTTGCGCGCGGCGACCAGCGCCAGTCCGAGCCCGGTGTTGCCCGCCGTGGCCTCGACGATGGTGCCGCCGGGCTGCAACGAGCCGTCGCGCTCGGCGGCCTCGATCATGGTGAGCCCGATGCGGTCCTTGATGGACCCGCCGGGATTCTGGTTTTCGAGCTTGAGGAAGAGCCTGCAGGGACCGGTGTCGAGGCGCGTGGCTTCCACCATCGGGGTGTTGCCGATGAGGTCGAGCACGGCGTCGCTTTGGCTCCTTGTGGGAGTGTCGAGCGGCATGGCGTCTCCTTCGTCACCCCGGTTGCCGCGGTTTGCGGCGATGGACCGGGGTCCAATCACGATCTTACCGGTCGAATCTCGCGAACGTCTCGACGGCGTTGACGAACCGGACGGGCGTTGCGGACTTGAGCATCGACCCTCCGGTCGCTCCCGCGCAGGCAGGGGCCGAATCGGATCCCCGCCTGCGCGGCGAAGACATATCAGTCCGTGACCGCGCCGCGATCCGCGCCGCCCACCAGCTTCGCGTACTTGCCTAGAACGCCGGTGGTGTACTTGGGCTGCGGCGCTTTCCACGCGGCGCGGCGCTTCGCGATCTCCGCCTCCGGCACGTCGAGCTGCAGCAGCAACCGGTGCGCATCGATGGTGATCGGATCGCCCTCCTTGATGAGCGCGATCACGCCGCCATCGAACGCCTCGGGTGTCACGTGGCCCACCACCATCCCCCACGTTCCGCCGGAGAAGCGCCCGTCGGTGATCAGGCCCACGGACTCGCCAAGCCCCTTGCCGATGAGGGCCGAGGTGGGCGCCAGCATCTCGCGCATGCCGGGGCCGCCCTTGGGACCCTCGTAGCGGATCACCACCACGTCGCCGGCGCGGATCTTGTCGGCGAGGATCGCGTCCATGCAGTCGGGCTCGCTCTCGAACACGCGCGCCGGGCCGGTGATGACCGGATTCTTCAGTCCGGTGATCTTGGAGACGGCGCCGCCCGGGGCGAGGTTGCCCTTGAGGATCGCGAGGTGGCCCTGGGCGTACATCGGGTTCGACCACGGGCGGATCACGTCCTGGTCCGGGCTCGGGTGGTCGGGCACGTCGCTCAGGTTCTCGGCGACCGTCTTGCCGGTGATGGTCATGCAATCGCCGTGGATCAGGCCATGGGCAAGCAGCATCTTCATCACCTGCGGAATGCCGCCCGCTCGATGCAGGTCCACCGCGACGTACTTGCCGGAGGGCTTGAGATCGCACAGCACTGGCACCTTGAGGCGGATGCGCTCGAAATCGTCGAGGGTCCAGGGCACGCCCGCCGCATGGGCGATGGCGAGCCAGTGCAGCACGCCGTTGGTCGAGCCGCCAGTGGCCATGATTACGGCGATCGCGTTCTCGATCGACTCCTTCGTGACGATGTCCTTGGGCTTCAGGCCCTTCTTCACCGCTTCCACCAGCACTTCCATGCTGCGCGCAGCGCTCTCGCGCTTCTCGTCGTCCTCGGCGGCCATGGTCGACGAGTACGGCAACGACATGCCGACCGCCTCCACCGAGGAAGACATGGTATTGGCGGTGTACATGCCGCCGCAGGCGCCGACGCCGGGCAGGGCCTTCCTTTCGATGCACTCGAAATCCTCGCGCGACATGGTGCCCGCGTTGAGCGAGCCCACCGCCTCGAACACCGAGACGATCTGCAGGGGTTGGCCCTTGTGGTTGCCCGGCTTGATGGTGCCCCCGTAGACGCAGATCGCCGGGACGTTCATGCGCATCAATCCGATCATGGCGCCCGGCAGGTTCTTGTCGCAGCCGCCGATCGCAAGCACGCCATCCATGAACTGGCTCTGGACCGCGGTCTCGATCGAGTCGGCGATCACCTCGCGCGACACCAGCGAATACTTCATCCCCTCGGTGCCCATCGAGATGCCGTCGGTCACCGTGATGGTGCCGAACATCTGCGGCATGGCCCCGGCCAGGCGCGCCGCCTCCTCGGCCGCGTCGGCGAGGGGCTGGATGCCCGCGTTGCAGGGATTCATCGTCGAGTGGCCGTTGGCGATGCCGACGATCGGCTTCTCGAAGTCGGCGTCGCCATAACCGATGGCGCGCAGCATCGAGCGGTTGGGGGAACGCGCGTCGCCGTGCGTGATGGTGAACGAGCGGTATTTGTCGGCCATGGGGGGTGGGTTTCCGGCGAGGGTGGGTCTTACATGCGAACGTCCATTTTAGTACGTCCGAACGCCGCGGAATTTTCGCGTGTCGGTGCGGTCGCGTTGTAGCGCGGCCGTGGCGCTCCTTGCCGTGACGCGGACGGTGTGGGCCAAGCTCTCCGCGTCCTATCGCGCCGAGGGTTGCGATCCCGCCGACCTCGCGCGCCGCTGGCTCGAGGCCGTGGGCCCTTCGCGGCTGCTGTGGGGAAGCGACTGGCCGTGGACCGGCCACGAGACGGGATGCGATTACCGCGCGAGCGCCGCGGCGCTGCCACAATTGGGTGGGTCGCGAGGCCGCGAGCGCTGTCCTCTGGGATAATCCATCGCGACTCTACCGCTTCC
>JBBQBW010000003.1:0-21761 GCA_038318025.1 Burkholderiales bacterium
TCATCGCGGTGAGCTGGCGGCCGTTGATGTCGGGCAGCCTCACGTCGAGCAGCACCAGGTCCGGACGGCGCGCCTTGAGGATGTCCATCGCCTCGTGGCCGGTGGCCGCCTCCAGCACCTCGAAGCCCGCGGCGCGCAGGATGCGCGTCTTCGCGTAGCGCTTGGCGTAGGTGTCGTCGACGTTCAGCAGGACCGGGGTGGCGGCGCTCATGGCACCGGGACCTCGCGCCCGATCGCGGCCAGGGTGCGGGTGAGCGTCTGCATCGACAGGTCGCGCTTCTGCAGCACCGCGCGCGCGTGGGCCTCGAGGCGACGGCGCAGGTCGCGGTCGATCTCGCGCGAGGTCACCACAACCACCGGGATCGCGGCCGTGGCCGGGTCGCGGGCGAGGCGCAGCAGCACCTCGTCGCCCTGCATGCCCGGCATCGAGAGATCGAGGAAGATCACGTCCGGCTTGAGGCGCCGCGCGGCCGCGATCCCGGCGTCCCCGTCGGCCGCCTCCTCCAGGCGCATCGAGCGCTGCAGCGAGCGCCGGATCACGTAGCGCGCCGCCTCGTCGTCGTCGATGATGAGGGCGAGGCCGCCATCGCGGCGCAACGTCACCCGGTCGAGCGCCTCCAGCAGCGTGTCGCGCCGCAGCGGCTTGTGGAAGTAGAGGTCGACGCCGAGCGCCAGGGCCTTCCTCTCGTCGTCGGTCTCGCTCGCGACGATGACGGGCAGCAGCTCGTCGGCGCCCTTCAGCTCGGTAATCCAGCGCCAGGTTGCGCCCTCCTCGCCGGGCAGCGCGATGTCGAGCAGCAGGGCCGCCGGGCGGTGCGCGCGCAGCAGCATCTTCGCCGCGGCGATCGTCGCCACCGACACCGTCACGAAGCGCGTGCCCGCCAAGTACTTTTCGTAGATGGCGCGCGTTGCCTCGTCATCCTCGACCACCAGGATCCAGTCGCGATCGGCGGGCACTGCGGCCGCGGCCTGCGCCGCCGCGAGCTCCGGAAGCTGGGCGTCGCGGTAGGTCACCGGCAGCCGGGCGAAGAAAGTGGAACCGCTGCCGGGGACGCTTTCCACCCCGACTTCGCCCCCCAGCAGCGCGGCCAGCCGGCGGCACAGCGGCAGCCCCAGCCCCGTCCCCTTCACCTTGCGCTGCAACGCGCTCGGCAACTGGGTGAACTCCTCGAAGATCGGCGCCTGGTCCTCGGGCGCGATGCCGATGCCCGAATCGGTGACCGAGAACACCACGTCCGCGCCGTCCGGGGAAAGCGCCGCCTGGACGCGCACGGTGCCGCGCTCGGTGAACTTGAGCGCGTTGGAGATGAAGTTGCGCAGGATCTGCGACACCTTGTTCTCGTCGCTGAACATCGCAGGCACGCCGACTGGGTGGTCGAACTCGAGCTCCACGGTGTCGGTGACCAGCAACGGCCTCAGCATGCCACGCAACGCGCTGAAGAGCTCGCTCACCTCGAACTGCCCCGCGCGCACCTCGACCTTGCCCGCCTCGATCTTGGCGAGGTCCAGGAGGTCGTTCACCAGCTCCGAGAGGTCTTCGGAGGCCTTGGAGATCAGCTTCACCTGGTGCTCCTGCTCGGGCTCAAGCGGGCCGTCCATCTTGGCCAGCAGCAGCCCGCACAGCGCCCGCACCGAGTTGAGCGGGGTGCGGAACTCGTGGCTCATGTTGGACAGGAAGCGCGTCTTCATCTCGTCGGCGCGCCGCAGGTGCATCGCCTTCTCGTCCAGCTCGGCGTACAGCGCCACCACGCCCCGATTGGTGTCCTCGAGCTCACGGGCCATCTCGAGCAGCTTGTCCTGCTTGTCCTGGAGCTCGGCGAGCGCCGCGAGGAGTTCGGCGTTATGCGACTGCACCTCGGCGAGCGAGGTGGGAGTGGGCAGGGCGTCGAGGCGCGAGACCAGGCGGCCCACGTCCGCCCGCGTCACCACGCGCGCCCCGGCGGGCAGGAGCTTGCCGAGCATGACCGTGGTGCCGCGGCCCGGGATCGTCTGGATATCCCAGCGATCCATCAGCCGGCGCGAGCCGATGAGGCCGATCCCCATGCCGGTGGGCGATTCGTAGTTGCCCTCGAGCACCTCGTCGAGGTTTCCGATGCCGGGGCCGTCGTCGCAGACCCGCACCACCAGGAGCTGCGGCGAGGTCTCGCCCTCGATCTCGAACTCCACCTTGCCACCGCCCGCGTAGCGGAAGGCATTGCGGGCGATCTCCGAAACGGACGTGGCGATCTGGGTCTGCTCGCGGTTGTTGAACTCGAGCTGGGCGGCGATCTGCCGCGCTCGCTGGCGCGCCCCGACCACGTCGGCCTGGCCATGGAGCGCATACGTGAGGATGCGGATCGCCATCGCGTCAGTCGATGCGGCGCGCCACCATCACCACCACGTCGTCGCGGTGGCGCGTGTGCGCGCCGAAGAGCGCCGCGGCGACGATCGACGGGTGATGGCTCGCGATCCCCGGAAAGGCGGCAAGGTCCCATTGCGTGGCGAGGCCGTCGGAATGAGCGATCAGCAGCGCGCCGCGCGGCCAGGGGTAGCGGAACTCCTGCGACTTGTGGACGTTGTGCCCGACGATGCCGCTGTGGGAGACCATCGTGCGGCGGGCGCCGCCCTCGACGAGCGTGGCGGAGATGTTGCCAACGCCGGCGAAAGCCAGCTCGCCCGTGGTGCGATCGTGGCGCATCACCGCGAGCGCCGCGCCGCGCGTTGCGCGCATGCGCCCATGCGCGGCATCGAGGATGCGAATCGGTGCATGCTCCGGGCTGCGGTGCAGGGTCTCCACGGCGACCGCCGCCGCGCGCGCCGCGTCGGGCCCATGGCCCAGGCCGTCCACCACCAGGAAGGTCGCCCCATCGGGGTGGCTCGCCATCGCCCACGCGTCACCGCAGGCGGTCTCGCCCGATTTCGGCACCAGGATCGCTCCCATCTGGTAGCGCGGACGGGGCACGACGGCCGAAGCGGCACGCATCACCATCCGCAGCACCGTGCCCACGCCGCGGTGGCTATACACCTCGAACTCCTCGGCGTGGCGCTGTATCGCGCCTAGGCCGGTGCCCGGAGTGCCGACGCTGGAGACACCATCGCGCGAGCTCTCGCGGAAGTCTTCAATGCCGGGACCCAGGTCGATCGCCAGCATCTCGATGCCCAGCCCACCGCCCTCGTCCATCGGCCGGACCTGCAACCAGCCGCGCCCGGCGTGCTTGAGGATGTTGGTGGCCGCCTCGGTGGCGAGCAGCGCAACGCGCCCGGCGCGCACCTCGTCGAAGTCCAGCGCCAGGGCAAGCCGCTGCGCGGCCATGCGCGCGGCCGACACCTGGCTCGAATCGGCGATCTCGAGCGCCTGGGATTCGATGCGGGTCAGGATTTCCACCGGGTGATCGCCACGCGCGTGCCCTCGCCGGGCTTCGATTCGATCTCGAACTCGTCGGAGAGCCGCTTGGCCCCCGACAATCCCAATCCCAGGCCCCCGGCGGTGGTGAATCCGTCGCTCAGCGCCAGAGCAATGTCGGCGATGCCCGGGCCCTTGTCGACGAACTCCAGGCGCACGCCGCGCTTGTTGCCGGCCACGACGAAAGCCACGAACGCCTGCCCGCCGCCGCCGTGCTGGATGGTGTTGCGGCCGAGCTCGCTCGACGCGGTGACGATCTTGGTCTGGTCCACCAGGCTGAAACCGGCCGCGACCGCCCGCTCGCGCACCGCCTGGCGCAGGCGCACGACATCCTCGCCGCTTCGCAGCGCGAGCTCGACGACCCCTGGATCGCCCGCGGCCATCAACGTGCGGCCCACCTCATTCCTCGAACGCCTGCAGCAGCGCCATGCCCTTCTCGACGTTGAGCGCGGTGCGCACCCCGGCGAGGTCGAGGCCCAGCTCCACCAGCGTGATCGCAACCGCCGGCTGCATGCCCACCACCACCGTGTGCGCGTCGAGAACGCGCGACATGTTGGCGATGTTGCTGATCATGCGGCCGATGAAGGAGTCCACCACGTCGAGCGAGGAGATGTCCATGAGGACGCCCTTGGCGCGATCCTTCACGATGCGCTGGGTGAGGTCGTCCTGCAGCGCCAGGGCCAGCTGGTCGTGCATGTCCACCTGGATGGTCACCAGCAGGAAGCGCCCCATGCGCAGGATCGGGATGCGTTCCATCGCCTACTTCCGCGCGCCGGACTCGATGTGCGAGCCGGTGCGCTTCAGCGCAATCACGAAGGCATCGGCGAGGCTCGCCTTGGTGGTGACCGCGGAGAGATCCACGCCGAGGTGGACGATGGTCTGCGCGATCTGCGGGCGGATGCCGCTGATGATGCAGTCGGCCCCCATGAGGCGCGCGGCGGCCACGGTTTTCATCAAATGCTGCGCGACCAGCGTGTCGACCGTGGGGACGCCGGTGATGTCGATGATCGCGATCGCCGCACCGGTCTCGACGATCTTCTGCAGCAGGCTCTCCATCACCACCTGGGTGCGGTTGCTGTCGAGCGTGCCGATGAGCGGGAGCGCCAGCACGTTCTCCCACAGCTCCACCACCGGGGTAGAGAGCTCGAGCAGCTCGCGCTGCTGGCGTGCGATCACCTCCTCGCGGGTCTTCTGGTAGGCCTCGGTGGCGAAGAGCCCCAGCCGGTCGATGAGCAGCGTCGCATTCCACATCTCGTCGGCCATCTGCTGCGGCTGGCTGCCGAACTCCGAGCGCAGGCGCGAGAACACCGGCAGCTTGAGGGAAAAAACGAAGAGCGCCGTCTCCGAGGGGGAATATCCCTGGGTCGCGCGATTCGCGGAGATCTCCGACAGGATGTCGCGCGCGCGTTCCCACTCGGCGCTTCGCGGATCGATACTCCCTGAGGTTCCGAGTGCATCCACCACTGCGGCGAGGAACTCGCGCGACACGTTTTTATTCTCGGCGTCGTGCAACTGGTCGCGGCGGGTCTGCCCGGACGCCTGCTCTTTCACCCACTCGGCGAGGATCTCGGCCTCGTGCTTGCGGATGATCTGGGCGAGTGCGCTGGCTTTGGCGTTCATCGGGGAACTCCTGGTGTGGAAGGCGGCATTCGGGAACCGCTTCCCGTTGGAATGCGGGGGACCTGCGATTATGGCATTCGATCCATCCCGCCGCGGTCGATTCGGCCAGTAGAATTCACCCATGAGCACAGAAAAACTGCGTTTCGCCAAGATGCACGGGCAGGGGAACGATTTCGTGGTGCTGGACGGCGTGCGCCAGCGCGTCGAGCTCACCCCGGAGCGGGTGCGCTTCCTCGCCGACCGCCACCTCGGCATCGGCTGCGACCAGCTGCTGGTGGTGGAGCCCGCACACGAAGCGGGCAACGACTTCCGCTATCGCATCTACAACGCCGACGGCGGGGAGGTGGCGCAATGCGGCAATGGCGCGCGCTGCTTCGCGCGCTACGTCCGCGACGAAGGCCTCACGACGAAGGACGCGATCCGCGTTGAGACGGCGAGCGGCGTGATCGTCCCGCGCATCGATCCGGGCGGGCGCATCACCGTCGACATGGGTCCCCCGCGATTCGAGCTGGCCGCGATCCCGTTCCTCCACGACGGAGGCGACAAGCCCACCTACGAGCTGCGCGTGGCGGGGCTGCCGGTGGAGGTAAGCGTGCTGTCGATGGGCAATCCGCACGCGGTACAGTTGGTGGCCGACGTGGAACGCGCTCCGGTCACGACCCAGGGCCCGCTCCTCGAGCGCCACCCCGCCTTCCCCGAGCGCGTGAACGCGGGCTTCCTGCAGCCGCTCTCGCGCAGCACCGCGCGCCTGCGAGTGTGGGAGCGCGGCGCCGGCGAGACCCTCGCGTGCGGCACCGGCGCGTGCGCAGCGGTCGTGGCCGGCATCCGCCTCGGTCTCTTCGACGAGGAAGTCCGTGTGCAGACGCGCGGCGGCGAGCTCGTGATCCGCTGGCCCGGGGGCGATGGCGCCGTTATGATGACGGGCGATGCCGTGCGGGTCTTCGACGGCGAGATCGAGATCTAGGAGAATGCGTGTTGCTCACGACGGACCAGGTGGCCGATTTCCTGAAGCAGAACCCGGGGTTCTTCGAGAACCACGTCGACATCCTGATGAACCTGCAGATCCCGCATCCCCACGGCGGCCGCGCGGTGTCGATCGGCGAGCGCCAGCTGGTGGCGGTGCGCGAGAAGTCGAAGATGCTCGAGGACAAGCTGCGCGAGCTGATCACCTTCGGCGAGGAGAACGACGCGGTGGGCGAGAAGGTCCATCGCCTGTCCTGCCGCCTCATCGACGCGCCCAGCCTGGACGCGACCCTCGACACCCTCTACCTCGACCTCCTCGACCACTTCGCCGTGCCCCACGTGGCGGTGCGGCTGTGGAAGGTCGCCGAGGAGAACCCGGACACCAAGGAGTTCTCGCCGGTCGCCACCGAGATGCGCGAGTTCATGGAGAAGATGACGGCCCCGTACTGCGGCAGCCACGCGGTGTACGAGAGCCAGGCGTGGTTCGGCGAGGCGGCACCCCACCTCAAATCCTTCGCGCTGGTGGCGCTGCGCCTGCCCTCGAGCGCTTCAATCGGGGGCGGCATGGATTTCGGCGTGGTGGCGCTCGCCTCGGAGGATCCGCGGCGCTTCTACGCGGAGATGGGCACGCTGTACCTCGCGCGCATCGGCGAGCTGGTAAGCCATGCGCTGTGGCGCTTCATCACCCCGCTGCGTGAGCACGCCACCCCCGACTGAAGCGCTCGAGGGCGGGCCTGGCGCCCCGGAGCGCTGGCTTTCCCACCTTCGCAACGAGCGCCGGCTGGCGGCCCATACGCTCGCCGCCTACGCGCGCGACGTCCGCAACCTCGAGACGCTCGCCGCCGGCCGCGAGCTCGCGCGCCTCACCGGGCAGGACGTGCGCCGCTTCGTGGCCACCCTCCACGGCCGCGGCATGGCGCCGCGCTCCCTCGCGCGGGTGCTCTCGGCCTGGCGCGGCCTCTTCGACTGGCTGGTTCGGCGCCACGAACTCCCGGCCAATCCCTGCGCCGGAGTGCGGCCCCCGCGCGCCGCGCGCCACCTGCCCGAAGTGCTCTCGCCCGACGACGCAGTGCGCCTGGTGACCGCGACGGACGACTCGGACCTCGCCACGCGCGACCGCGCGCTCTTCGAGCTCGCCTACTCGTGCGGACTGCGCGTCTCCGAGCTCACCGGCCTCGACCTCGACTCGGTCGACTCCGCCACGCTCGAGGCACGCGTGACCGGCAAGGGTTCCAAGACCCGCATCGTGCCGGTCGGCGCGCCGGCCCTCGAGGCGATGGGCGCGTGGCTGCGCGACCGCCCCCGCTTCGCGCAGGCCGGGGAGGCGGCGCTCTTCGTCGGGCGGCGCGGCGCGCGCCTCGCCCCGCGCGAGGTGCAGCGGCGCATCAAGCGCTGGGCCGCGATGGCGGGCCTGCAGGTCGACGTGCATCCCCACATGCTGCGGCACTCCTTCGCTTCCCACGTGCTGCAATCGTCGGGCGACCTGCGCGCGGTGCAGGAGATGCTGGGCCACGCGAGCATCGCTTCCACGCAGGTCTACACGCACCTCGACTTCCAGCACCTGGCCAAGGTCTATGACGCGGCGCACCCGCGCGCGCGACGGCCGGGCAAGAAGAAGGCGTAGGCGATCGCGCCTTCGGCCATCACGCCGGTCACGGTGCTCACCGGCTTCCTCGGAAGCGGCAAGAGCACGCTGCTGTCACGGATGGTGGCCGACCCGCGCTTCGCCGCCACCGCGATCATCGTGAACGAGTGGGGCGAGGCTCCCATCGACCACGCCCTGCTCCTCGAGGCGAAAGGCGACATCGTGGTGCTGGCCGGCGGCTGCATCTGCTGCCGCGTGGCGGGTGACGTCGTGCGCACGCTCCGGGAGCTGCACTTGCGCCGCGCCGACGGGGCGATCGCGCCCTTCGAGCGCGTGGTGATCGAGACCACCGGGCTCGCCGACCCCGCGCCGCTGCTGGCCACGCTCGTGGAGATGCCGGTGGTCGCGGCGCGTTATGCCCTGTCCGGCGTGGTCGCCACCGTGGACGCATGCCATGGGACCTGGGCGCTCGACCGCCACCCGGAAGCGGTGCGCCAGGTGGCGATGGCCGACCGGCTGGTCCTCACCAAGACCGACCTCGCTCCCCCGGGCGAGGTGGCGGCCCTCGAGGAGCGGCTCGCGGGAATCAATCCGGGCGCGCCCCGCTACCGCGCGGCGAATGGCGCCATCGACGCGGCCGCCCTGCTGGACGCGGGCCTCTATCGCGGCACCGTGGTGCGGCCCGACGCGACCGGCTGGCTCAACGCGGGCGCCTACCGCCGTGCGGGCGCGCCGCGGCCGCGCCACGACCCCGGCATCGCCGCCTTCACCTGGACCCTTGCGGAACCCCGTGCCTGGGATGACGTCGAAACGGCGCTGGAGACGCTGCTGGACCTCCTCGGCAACCGGATCCTCCGGCTGAAGGGCCTGGTGGCGATCGAGGGCGAACCGGGGCCCCGGGCCGTCCACGCGGTCCAGCACACGCTGTATCCTTCGGTCCGGCTGGCGGCGTGGCCCGATGGCGACCGCTCCACCCGAATCGTGGTGATCGGCCAGGACCTTGAAGAATCCGCCGCTGCCCGGATATTCGATTCATTCCTCGCGCAACCCGCACCCGGACCCACCCCATGGCCACTCCCAAGACCCAGGACCTGATCCCCGTCACCATCCTCACCGGCTTCCTCGGCGCCGGGAAGACCACGCTCCTGAACCGCATCCTGCACGAGCAGCACGGCGAGAAGATCGCCGTGATCGAGAACGAGTTCGGCGAGACGGGCGTCGACAACGACATCCTGGTGAAGGACGGCGACGAGCAGATCGTCGAGATGAACAACGGCTGCCTCTGCTGCACCGTCCGCGGCGACCTGGTACGAATCCTGGGGGACCTGGGCAAGAAGCGCCGCCAGGGAAAGCTCAAGTTCGACCGGGTGATCATCGAGACCACGGGCCTTGCCAACCCGAGCCCCGTCGCGCAGACCTTCTTCATCGAGGAGTCGGTGCACGACCACTACCTGCTCGACGCCATCGTGACCGTGGTGGACGCCAAGCATGCCGGGCAGCAGCTGGACGCCAACGAGGAGGCGCGCGCCCAGGTGGGCTTCGCCGATCGCATCCTGCTGTCCAAGACCGACCTGGTCGAGAAGGACGAGGTCGAGGCGCTCACGCAGCGCCTGCGCCGCATGAACCCGCGCGCGCAGCAGGAGAAGGTGCACTTCGGCAAGGCCGACATCAAGGACATCCTCGACATCCGCGGCTTCAACCTCTCCTCAGTGCTCGAGGTCGAGCCCGAGTTCCTCACCGGCGACCACCACACGCACGACGACGACGTGACCTCGTTCGTGTGGAAGGACCCGCGCCCGATGAACATGGAGAAGATCGAGACTTTCCTGTCGCTCATGGCGCAGAACTACGAGCAGGAGCTGATGCGATACAAGGGGGTCCTCAACATCCAGGGCGAGCCGCGCCGCATGATCTTCCAGGGCGTGCACGGGATGATGGGCGGCTCCCCCGGCAAGCCCTGGGAGCCGGGCGAGACGCGCCAGAGCACCATGGTGTTCATCGGCCGCTCGATCCCGCGCCGGCTCTTCGAGGACGGGCTCGCCTACTGCGTCGCGTGAGTGTGGGGCGGGCGCGGGTGGGGTAGCATCCGGCGCGTTGCTCGAGATCCGCGACCTCCGCCACGACTACGCCGGGCGCACCGTGCTTTCGGTCCCCGCATGGGATGTGCCGAAGGGCGAGGCGAGCGTGGTGCTGGGCACCTCGGGCAGCGGCAAGAGCACCCTCCTCGCCGCGATCTCGGGCCTGTTGCGGCCCACCGCCGGGCGGATCCGCGTCGCGGGCGACGAGGTCACCTCCCTCTCGCCGGTCGCACGGGACGCCTTTCGCGCCCGCTGCGTGGGCCTGGTGCCCCAGACCCTGCACCTCATCGGCGTGATCTCGGTGCGTGACAACCTGCGCCTCGCGGCGCGAATTGCAGGAGGCGCCATCGACGAGGCATGGATCGACGCGTGCCTCGCGACCCTCGGCATCGACGCGCTCGCACGGCGCCGTGCCGCCGACCTCTCCGTGGGCGAGGCGCAGCGCGTGGCCATCGCACGCGCGGTGGTAAACCGGCCCGCTCTGGTGCTCGCCGACGAGCCCACGTCGGCCCTCGACGACGCGAGCTGCGCCCGGGCCCTGACGCTGCTGCTCGAGCACTCCGCTGCCGCCGGCGCGACGCTCGTGGTCGCCACCCACGACCGCCGGGTGCTGCCCCACTTCGCGCGCCGCCTCGAGCTATGAGCCTCACGCGACTCGCCTGGGCCTACCTTGCCGCGCGCCCGCTCCTCACCGCGCTGCACCTCGCGATGCTCGCCCTCGGCGTGGGGACCATGGTGTTCCTGGTGCTCGCCACCGCCCAGGCGGAGCGCCGCCTCGGTCGCGACGCCGCGGCGGTGGACCTGGTGGTCGGCGCCAAGGGCAGCCCCCTGCAGTTGATCCTCTCCTCGGTGCTGCACCTGGACGTGCCGACGGGCAACATTCCCCGCGCCGAAGCGATGAAGGTCGCCGCCGACCCGATGGTGGCGCTGGCGGTGCCGATCGCCCTCGGCGACAGCCATCGCGGCCATCGCATCGTCGGCACCGAGGCGTCGTTCCTTCAGCTCCATGGCCTCACGCTCGCGAGCGGACGCGGCTTCCAGCAGGAAATGGAGGCCGTGCTCGGCGCCGAGGCGGCACGCGGCACCGGCTACGTTCCCGGCGCGCGTTTTCCCGGGACCCACGGGCTCGCCGAGGGCGGGGCGGCGCACGCCGAGGAGTACACGGTGGTGGGCTTGCTGGCGCCCACCGGCACCGTGGTCGACCGGCTGGTCCTCACGCCGCTGGAGAGCGTCTGGCACACGCACGGCGGCGCGGGAGGCACGGGCGACATGGGCGAGATCACCGCGCTGCTGGTGCGCTACCGCACCCCGCTCGCCGCGGCGGTGCTGCCACGGCGCGTCAACTCGAACACGTCCCTCCAGGCGGCCTCCCCGGCGTACGAGAACGCGCGGCTGATGAACCTGGTCGGCGCGGGCCTTGACACCCTGCGCGCCTTCGCGGTGATCCTGCTCGCCACCGCCGCGGTCTCGGTGTTCGTGGCGCTCACCTCCGCGCTGCAGGAGCGCCGCTACGACCTCGCGCTGCTGCGGACACTCGGCGCGCGTCCCGCGTCGCTCTTCGCGCTGGTGGCGGCCGAAGGCGTGACGCTCGTGGTAGCGGGCGTTATACTGGGTTTCGGACTCGGGCACGCCGCGGCGGAAGTCCTGGGCCGCTGGCTCGCCGCCACCCGGTCCTGGTCGATCACCGGTTTCGCGTGGGAGCCCGCGGAGTTCACGATCGCGGGGGCGGTGGTCGTGGCCGGCCTTGTCACCAGCCTCGTTCCCGCCCTCCAGGCTTATCGCCGGGACCCTGCGATCCTCCTGAAACGCTGACGCCACACGGGCTCGATCCATGAAGAAGCAGCTGCGCGGTCTCATCGGCATCCTGGTCCTCGGCTTCGCCGCCGGAGTCCTTGCGCAGGCCCCGGCACCCAAGGGCCTGCAGGTGCCGGGCGGCGCCACCGCGCCCACCCCGGCGGGCACGGTGCCGTGGGAGTTGCTGCAGCAGGCGCGCACGGTGCAGAAGGCGGACAAGAAGTTCGGGCCCGACTTCACCGCCGAGATCCGCGCCCTCGACAAGCGCGAGGTGAGGGTCTACGGCTTCATGATGCCGCTGGACACCGCGCGCATGCAGAAGCGCTTCATCCTCGCCTCGTTCCCGCCGCACTGCCCGTTCTGCATGCCGGGCGGTCCCGAATCGATGATCGAGGTGCTGGCGGACAAGCCCGTCGAGTTCACCTACGAGCCGATCACGGTCTCGGGGCGCATGGCGGTGCTCGACGACGACATCGTCTACTACCGCATCACCGGCGCGCGCGCGCTCGCGCCATGAGCACCTAGCGGCTTGGCCACTCCCGCCTTCGGCAGCACCTCGCCCGGCATGCGCCCGGCAGCGCCGCGCGCGCCGGGCCGCCAGGGCACCGAGGAATTCAACGCCTCGACACTGCCCGCGGCCCAGGACGCGGCGGTGCTCTACGCGGCCAGCCACGCGGGACCGGCCACCCAGCTCCTCAAGATCGAGATCAAGGACGCGCAGGTCAGCAACAACAAGCAGGCGTGGCTGATGCTGTTCGACCTCTACCAGGTGCAGCCCAGCCGCCAGGAGTTCGACGCGCTGTCGATGCTCTTCACGGTGAAGTTCGAGCAGTCGCCGCCCGCCTGGATCGACTCGGCCGATGCCGCCGCCGACCCGCGGCGCGCGCAGGCGCGCGAGCGCAAGGACTTCTACACGCTCAAGCCCGCCGCCGACGGCGCCATCGCCGCCGAGATCGACGCCTTCACCGCTTTCGCCGAGGTCCAGGGCACGATGCGCCTGGACGTGGGCAAGGTGTTCGCGGTGACGCCGGAGGAGGCCACGCTCTTCACCAACGCGCTCCTCAAGCTGCGCCGCAAGCAGCTGCCGATGTGGTTCAACAGCCTCGACGCGCTGGAAAAGCTGCTGCGCGCGGCCCTCAACGAAGGCGCTACCGAGGCGCAGCGCCCCTACTGGCTGCTGCTCTTCGAGCTGCGCATCCTGCAGGGCAAGATGGAGGAGTTCGAGGAACTCGGGCTCGAGTACGCGGTGGCCTTCGAGCAGTCGCCCCCGAGCTGGGAGCCCTACGTGAACACGGTGGCCGCGGCCGCCGCGCGACTGGCGATGCCCGCCGCGGCCGCGGCCGCGAACCCGAACGCTCCGGAGGCGGGCTTCGCGCTGAAGGGCGTGCTGTCGACCGCCAGCGCCAACCAGATGTCCGAGCTCAATGCCTACGCCGCCGGCCGCTCCGAGGTGGTGCTCGACATGGCCAAGGTCCTGCGCGTCGACTACGCCTACACCGCCACCTTCTTCGACGTGGTGAAGGCGATCCAACTGGCGGGCAAGCGCGTCATCCTCACCAACCTGAACGAGCTCAACGCGGCACTCCTGGAAGCGCTCGGGGTCAATCGTTACGCGATCCTGGTGCGCCGCAAGTCGAACTGAGGCGCCGTCCGCCGAAATCCCCGGCTTGAAAATGGGGATTTCCGGCGCCACCTGACCCATAGCCCGTGTTATCACCCTCCCGATGAGCGTCATGGCCCGAGGCCAGACTCCAAGAAAAGGGCCCTCCTCCCGATGTCCGACCTACCGCAGTATCACGGCACCACCATCCTGTCGGTGCGCCGCGGCGACCGCGTCGCCATGGGCGGCGACGGCCAGGTGACCCTCGGCAACGTGGTCGTCAAGGCCTCCGCGCGCAAGGTGCGCCGCATGTACCAAGACCGCATCCTCGCCGGCTTCGCGGGCGCCACCGCCGATGCCTTCACGCTCTTCGAGCGCTTCGAGGCGAAGCTCGAGAAGCACCAGGGCAACCTGCTGCGCTCCGCGGTGGAGCTGGCGAAGGATTGGCGCACCGACCGGATGCTGCGCCGGCTGGAAGCGATGCTCGCCATCGCCGACCGCCAGACCTCGCTCATCATCACCGGCAACGGCGACGTCCTCGAGCCCGAGCACGGCCTCCTCGCCATCGGCAGCGGCGGGGGCTACGCGCAGGCCGCGGCCCTCGCCCTCCTCGAGCACTCGCAGCTCGAGCCCGCCGAGATCGTGAAGAAGTCCCTCGCCATCGCGGGCGACCTGTGCATCTACACCAACCAGAACCACGTGATCGAGTCGCTGTGAACGCCACCCCCGCGCCGGTGCCCGCCGCCGAGTCCGCCCCGATGATGACGCCCCAGGAAATCGTCCACGAGCTCGACAAGAACATCGTGGGCCAGGCCGACGCCCAGCGCGCCGTGGCGATCGCGCTGCGCAACCGCTGGCGCCGCTCCCAGGTGGCCGAGCCGCTGCGCGGCGAGATCACGCCGAAGAACATCCTCATGATCGGGCCCACGGGCGTGGGCAAGACCGAGATCGCGCGGCGCCTGGCCCGGCTCGCCAACGCGCCCTTCATCAAGGTCGAGGCCACCAAGTTCACCGAGGTGGGCTACGTCGGGCGCGACGTCGACTCCATCATCCGCGACCTGGTGGAGACGGCGATCAAGGACACCCGCGAGCAGGAGATGGCGAAGGTGCGCCCCCGGGCCGAGGATGCGGGCGAGGACCGCGTGCTCGATGCCCTGCTGCCGGGCGTGCCGCCCACCGAGGGCAACGACGCCAACTCCACGCGCCAGCGCTTCCGCAAGATGCTGCGCGAGGGCAAGCTCGACGACAAGGAGATCGAGTTCGACGTGGCGCAGTCCTCGCCGCACATGGAGATCCTCTCGCCTCCGGGGATGGAGGAGCTCACGTCGCAGATCCAGGGCATGTTCCAGAACCTGGGAGGCGCCCGGCGCAAGCGCCGGGTGCTGCGCATCAAGGAGGCCTTGCGGCTCGCCATCGACGAGGAGGCGGGGCGCCTGGTGAACGAGGAGGAGATCCGCTTCAAGGCGTTGCGCGCCGTGGAGCAGGACGGCATCGTGTTCCTCGACGAGCTCGACAAGATCGCGAGCCGCGGCGAGATGCACGGCGCCGATGTATCGCGCCAGGGCGTGCAACGCGACCTGCTGCCGCTGGTGGAGGGCACCTCGGTCACCACCAAGTACGGCATGATCCGCACCGACCACATCCTCTTCATCGCGAGCGGCGCCTTCCACCTCGCCAGGCCCTCGGACCTCATTCCCGAGCTGCAGGGGCGGCTGCCGATCCGCGTCGAGCTCTCGAGCCTCTCGGTGGAGGACTTCGAGCGCATCCTCACCGCGACCGACGCCTGCCTCACGCGCCAGTATCAGGCGCTCCTCGCCACCGAGGGCGTGGAGCTCGAGTACACCCCGGAGGGCGTGCGCCGCCTGGCGGAGATCGCGTTCGCGGTGAACGAGCGCACCGAGAACATCGGCGCGCGGCGGCTCTACACAGTGATGGAGAAGCTGCTGGAGGAGGTGTCGTTCGACGCGGGGCGCAACGCCAAGCGCATCGTGATCGACGCGGCATACGTCGACTCGCGCCTGGCGAGCCTCGCGCAGAGCGAAGACCTCGCGCGCTACGTGCTGTAACGGTGACAAACCGTCACGGTGGGGTGCCGCCGCGCGCCTAGAATCGCGGCGATGAAGACCACCGCCTGCTGCGCCGCGCTGGCGCTCGCGGCCTGCGCGCACCAGCCCCCATCGATGGACGTCGCCGCCTCCCTTGCCGCCGCCGAGACCGCGTTCGCAGCTCATTCCGTGCGCTCGGACATGCGCGCCGCCTTCATCGCCGCGTTCGACCCCGATGGCGTGTTCGTGAGGAACGGCTGGACGGTCAGCACCGACTACCTGCGCAACCAGCCCGCGCCGCCCATCGTGCTCGATTGGCGGCCGGTCCACGTGGAGGTCTCCGCCGCCGGGGACATGGGACTGTCCACCGGTCCGTGGAAGATCACGAGCAAGGCGAAGCCCGATGCGCCGCCCACCTACGGCCAGTTCGTGTCGGTCTGGCGCCGCGAAGGCAACGGCCCCTGGAAGGTGGCGGTCGACCTCGGCATCGGGCATCCGGAGCCCTCGCTGTGGCAGGCGCCGCTCGCCGCCGCGACGATCACGGCCTCGCGCGGGATCGCAACGCCGCTCGCAGCTGTGGAGGCGGACTTCGCTGCCCGCGCCCGCACCGCCGGCCTGGCCGCCGCGCACCGCGAGTACGCCGCGGGCGACCTGCGTTTCTATCGCAATGGCGCGGCTCCGGTGGTCGGGCGCGCCGCAGCGCTGGCCGCGCCGTCCATGGCCGACGACCGGCTCGAGTGGATCGCCGAGCGCGCCGAAACCGCGCGCTCCGGCGACCTGGGCTATGCGCGCGGGCGCTACGTCCGGCCCGAGGCTCCCACGGTTGCTGTCGGGTATTACCTGCGGGTGTGGCGCCGCGAGTCCGGGCGCTGGCGCGTGGCGCTCGACATCGTCAACCCGGCGCCGCCCCGGCCCTAGCGACGCCCCGCCGCCGCCTGGCCGCCCGCCGCCTCGTAGCCGCGCGCCAGTCGCACCATCGACTCCATCAGATGGTCGCCGGACTTGGCGATGAATTCCAGGCGCCGCGCGCTGGCGTGGGGCTCGCGGATCGCATGCTCCAGGAACTGCAGCTGGTTCTCGGCGAGCTGGATTTCCGCCAGCGCCTCCCCGGTGTTGCCGGGCCCGTCCCGGAGTGCCGCGACGGCGGCGCGCAACTCGGCCTCGGCCTGGGCGAGCTCGCGGGCCTCGTCGCCCGCGCCGCGGCGCAGCAGGTGGATGCGGGGCACCCGCTGGGAGAGGATCGCCGCGCGCGCCGCGGTCGCCGCCGGGCCCGCATCGGCGCCCAGGAGCCGCGCCCCCTGGGTCGAGATCCAGGCGACCTCCTCGGTGCGCTCCACGAGCTTGCGCGCGACGTCCTTCGAAGGGGGCCGCGCCACCCACGGCCG
Source organism: Burkholderiales bacterium (assembly GCA_038318025.1). Lineage (GTDB taxonomy): Bacteria > Pseudomonadota > Gammaproteobacteria > Burkholderiales > Usitatibacteraceae > Usitatibacter. The sequence continues at coordinate 16,453 of JBBQBW010000003.1, forward strand.
GTATTCCGCCCACAACAGGCGCAACAGCAGGAAGTTCTCGCGCGCTTCGGCGCTGCCCGCGCGCGCCTGCACGCGGGGCAGCAACGCGTCGAATTCGCGCGTCGCCTCGGCGAGGTGGCGGCGGCTGCGATCGGCGAGGATGCCGTGGGCCGCCTGGGCATGGAGCTTCGCCATGCGCTCGGCGAGCATCGCGAGCCGCAACGCCCCCAGCGCGGGCGAGCTTTCCGCGATGGCGCGCTCCTGCGCCAGGACCGGCGCCAACAGACAGGCGCAACCGGCGGCGATCAAGGCGCGCCGCGCGCAACGTGCCCGGCTCAGACCCACGCGTGCCGGAATGCGCCCGACGCGACCAGGCCGGGCAGCGCGGCGATCGCCTCCGGCGGCAACCCGGCGATCGCCTCCGCCAGGAGCGCGCCGGCGGCGAGCCGCTCGAGCAATTCGGCCTCGGCGCCGAGCAACCGGCACGCAACCGCGGCTGCGTCGCGCAGGACCAGGGCTGACTGCGCGCCGGGAAATCCCCGCGGCGTGCCGTCGCATCCTTCCTGGTTCGCCTCCCACAGCAGGACGATGGGGTGGGCCGAGCGCACCACGCGCGCGCCCTCCTGCAGGGTGAAGCGCAATTCGCCATGGCGCGAAGCCGGGACTCGGGCGAGGGCGTGGAAATCGAACGGCACCGGGTCGGGGGCGACCTCGGCCTCATGGACCGCCCACTCCAGCCGCGCCACGTCGGGAAGGTAGGCGAGGGATGCCGCGTAGGAATCCGCGGCGAGGAATTCGGGCAGCGCGTCGCCGAACCGGTGCAGGTCGCCCGATCGTGACGGATGGGACCGCGCATATCGCTGCACCAGCGCATCGAAGAACGTGGCGCCGACGAGGCGCCTCACCACCGGATAGGCCGCGGCGAGGGCGTCGCCGTGGAGCGCCTCACGGGTGCGGCGGTAGACGTTCATCCGCGCCTCACCGGGCTGCTCGGGCCGGCGCAGTGCCTCGAGGAACTCGCGCTGGAATGCCGCGAGGCTCACGCCGCCACCGCGGCAGGACGGCGCGCCTGCGCCATCGCGCCCTCGGCGCGGCGGCGCTCCTCGAGCAGTGTCGCGAGCGGCGGTAGGCTCGCGTCCCACTCGATCAGCGTCGGCCGTGGCCCGAAGCGCTCCAGTGCCTCGGCATAGAGCGCCCACACCTCGTCGGCCACCGGCGCCGCATGGGTATCCACCAACAGACCATCAACGCGCTCGTGGCCGGCGAGGTGGATCTCGGCCACGCAATCCGGGTCGATCCCCCGAAGGTACTCGCGCGGGTCGAAGCCGTGGTTCGCGGCGTTGACCCACACGTTGTTGACGTCGAGGAGCACGCCGCAGCCGGCGCGGCGCGCCACCGCGGCGACGAACTCCCATTCCGGCATGTCGCCTGCGGGAGCGACGTAGGCGGTCACGTTCTCCACCAGGAGGCGCAGCCCGAGGAACTCCTGCGCCTGGGTCACGCGGGAGACCACATGATCGAGGGCCTCGCGGTTGCACGGCAGGGGAAGCAGGTCGTTGGCATGCACGCCCCCGAACGAGGACCAGGACAGGTGCTCGGAGACGAGCGCGGGCTCGAAGCGCGCGATCAGCTCGCGCAATCGTTCGAGGTGACCCCGGTCGAGGGGATCGGCGGATCCGAGCGAGAGGCCCACGCCGTGGAGGCTCAGAGAATGTTCGCCCCGCAGCCGCTCCAGCCAGGCGCGGTGCGCCCCGCCCGCGCCGAAGAAGTTCTCGGCATGCACTTCGATGAACCCGAGCGCGACCGGGCGCTCGGCGAGCTCGCGGTAGTGCGGGGCACGCAGCCCGATCCCGACTGCCTCGGGACCGATCGGGGCCGCGGCCATCGGGGGTGCCGCTACTTGCCCGCCTTGGGCGGCTGGGTCTTGCCGCCGGCCTTCTCGCAGGTGCCCTTCGGCACGTACTTCCACTCGTCGGGCGCGTTGTCCTTCTTCGCCTTGCCGGCGCAGGTGTGGTTAGCGGTTCCGCAGTCGTTCTGGCCGGCCTTGGCGACGCCGTAGCACTTCTCCCTGGCATCCTGGGCCGCCGCAGGCTGGGCGAGCCCGAGCGCGAGGATCCCGGCCACGGCGGTGTGGATGAGCTTGTCGTTCATTGACATCGGAGTCTCCTGGAATCGGCGCCGCGGGCAGGGAGGCCCGCGGCGAGATTTTATCACCCGGACCCCCTACAATGATCCCCTCCTCCCCCGCGCCGACACCAACACCCGACAATGGCTGCCAAGCTTTCCTCCGCCCAGAAGGCCGAGGTCCTCATCGAGGCCCTGCCCTACATCCGCCAGTTCTACGACCGCACCATCGTGATCAAGTACGGCGGCAACGCCATGACCGACGTGGCGCTGCAGGAGGACTTCGCCGAGGACGTAGTGCTGTTGAAGCTGATCGGGATGAACCCGGTGGTGGTGCACGGCGCCGGCCCGCAGATCGGCGCGCTGCTGCAGAAGCTCGGCAAGCAAAGCGAGTTCATCCAGGGCATGCGCGTCACCGACGAGGAGACGCTCGACGTGGTCGAGATGGTGCTGGGCGGCCTCATCAACCAGGAGATCGTGACGCTCATCAACAAGGCCGGCGGCAAGGCCGTGGGCCTCACCGGCAAGGACGGACACTTCATCCACGCACGCAAACTCAAGGTCGCGAGCAAGGAAGACAAGAAGAAGAAGATCGACGTAGGCCTGGTGGGCGAGATCGTGAAGATCGACCCGGAGATCATCCAGCTCCTCGACCAGCGCGACTTCATCCCGGTGATCGCGCCGATCGGCAGCGACGAGAACGGGATCGCCTACAACATCAACGCCGACATCGCCGCGGGCAAGCTCGCGATCACCCTGCAGGCCGAGAAGCTGGTCCTCCTCACCAACACGACCGGCGTCCTCGACAAGGAGGGCAAGGTGGTGACGGGACTGAACTCCCACAAGGTGAAGGAGATGATCGACGACGGCACCATCTCCGGCGGCATGCTGCCCAAGGTGGAATGCGCGCTCGACGCGGTGAGGAACGGCGTGAAGAGCTCGCACATCATCGACGGGCGCGTCTCCCACGCGCTGCTGCTGGAGGTCCTGACCAGCTCGGGGGTGGGAACGCTGATCCGCGGCGCTGCCGCCAACCGCACCGGCCGCTAGCCGCAAGACTCGCCGAGGGCGGCCCTACTGGCGCGAAAGGCGCGCTGCCAGCGCCACGTGGTCGGAAAGCCGCGACCACTGGGCGCCGGCATGGCGCTCCACGCTGTCGATGGCGAGGTCGCGCACGTAGATGCGGTCGAGCGACAGCATCGGCATCTGCGCCGGGTAGCTCTTGGCGAGCTTGCCCTCGGCGTGCTCGAAGACCTCCACCAGCCCCAGCTCCTGCTTCAAATAGTCGCTCGCCTTCTTCTGCCAGTCGTTGAAGTCGCCGGCGACGATCAGCGGGCCTGACTTGGGCACCGAGGCACGGATGCGGTCGCAGAGCCACTCGAGCTGGAAACGTCGGCTCCTCGCCCACAGGCCGAGGTGCGTGTTGATGCAATGCACCGGCTCCTTCCACCCCGGGACCTGCACCTCGCAATGGAGCAGCCCACGACTCTCGATCGGGTGGTGTGAGATGTCGATGTTCTCCCACACCGGGATCGGGTGGCGGCTCACGACCGCGTTGCCGTGGTGGCCATCGGTGTAGACGCAGTTCATGCCGTAGATGCAGTGCGCCCCCTCGTGGGCGAGGAACTCGTGCTGGCTCACCTCCGGCCAGGTCATGTGCCGGCGCGCGTTGCCGTCGTGTTTGCCCTGCACCTCTTGCAGGAAGGCCACGTCCGAATCCAGCCCCTTCAGGCGGTCGCGGATCTCGTGCAGCACGAGGCGGCGATTGAACTGCGACAACCCCTTGTGGATGTTGTAGGTGACGACGTTCAGGGTACTGGCGCGGCTCATTTCATCTTTCCTGTCTCTCGGGGAGCATCAGTATCGCCCTGCGGTTGCTCCACGAGAATACGCGAACGGCCGCCTCCTGCCAGGGCAGCCACTCGGCAGCCCGGTGCTCCCGGGGCGCGAGGCGGGCAGCGAAGCTTTCGGGCACGCGCAGCCCGAAGACGTGCTCGGTGTTGTGGGTCACGCCGGGGGCGTATCGATGGCGCCATATGGGATAGATTTCCCATACGTTTAGCAAGTTCCATTCCGTGAGCAGATGGCGAGCGGCCACGATGCCGGTTTCCTCGCCCACCTCGCGGATCGCGGTGTCCCGCAGCGACTCGCCCGGGTCGCGGCTGCCAGTGACCGACTGCCAGTAGCCCGGGTGGTCGGCGCGCTCCAGGAGCAACACCTCGAGGCCCGGCGTGTGGATCACCACCAACACCGATTCCGGGATCTTGTAGGGCTCGTCCGTCACGCGACGCGCATGCGCGCGGCCACCGGCTGGTCGCCCGAGAACCAGGCGTGGGGCATATCGCGGGTGCGATGCATCGCCATCGGGTTGCCGGCGCGGTCCACGGCGATCAGCCCCACGTCGGCGTCGAACTCCCGGCCCAGGTCCCCCAGGGCCTTGCCCATCGCCTCGTCCAGGGGAGCCCCGCGCTCGACGTCCTCCGCCAGCGCGCGGGTGGTGAGCAGGCGAAGCACGAACTCGCCGGTGCCGGTGGCCGAAGCCGCGGCGTGGCGCGAGGCGTAGTTGCCGGCGCCGGGAATCGGTGAATCCCCGACCCGTCCCGCGAGCTTCAAGGTCATTCCGCCGGTGGACGTGGCGGCCGCCAGCACGCCGCGGGAATCGACGGCGACCGCGCCCACGGTGCCGCCGGCGTACTCCGGATGGTCCTTGAGGAAGCGGCGCATGCGCAGCGTCCGGTCCGTGGCCTCGCGATCGAGGGCCGCGCGCTTTTCCTTCCAGTCGGCCAGGCGCGCTGCCGTGATCGAGTCATGGTCACCGAATCCCATCGCGCGCGCGAAGCGCTGCGCGCCGTCTCCCGCGAGCATCACGTGGTCGGTCTCCTCCATCACCTTGCGGGCGACGAGGATCGGGTTCTTCACCCCGCGCAGCGCCGCCACGGCGCCGACGCGCTGCCCCACGCCCTCCATCACGCAGGCGTCGAGCTCGCACGCGCCGTCGTAGTTGACCACCGCCCCGGTGCCGGCGTTGAAGATCGGGTTGTCCTCGAGGGCGACGACGGTCGCGCACACCGCGTCGAGGGCGCTGCCGCCGGCCGCGAGGATCGCCCGGCCCGCGCCGACCGCCGCGGCGAGGCCCTCGAGGGCGTCTTCCTCGGAACCGGGCCGCCAGCTGCCCGCGCCGCCGTGCGCGAGGAGCGCGACGGGCA
>JBBQBW010000004.1:0-18972 GCA_038318025.1 Burkholderiales bacterium
TGTGATCCTCATCGGCGAAATTCGCGACCGTGAAACGATGGATTACGCCATCGCCTTTGCGGAAACCGGCCACCTCTGCATGTCGACGCTACACGCCAACTCGACCAACCAGGCGCTGGATCGCATCATCAACTTCTTTCCCGAAGAGCGCCGTGCGCAGTTGCTGATGGACCTGTCGCTGAACTTGAAGGCCATCATCTCCCAGCGCCTGGTGCCGAAGAAGGGCGTGAAGGGCCGGGTTGCCGCGATCGAGATCCTGCTCAATTCGCCGCTCATGTCGGACCTCATCTTCAAGGGCGAGGTGCACGAGATGAAGGCGCTGGTGTCGCGCTCGCGTGAGCTCGGGATGCAGACCTTCGACCAGGCGCTCTTCGACCTCTTCGAGGCCGACCTCATCACCTACGAGGATGCGCTGCGCAACGCCGACTCGGTGAACGACCTGCGCCTGAAGATCAAGCTGGAGAGCAAGAACGCGAAGAACCGCGACCTGGGCAGCGGCCTGGAGCACCTCGAAATCGTTAAATGACCGCGATCGCAATGTCATCCCCGCGCGGTCGGGGATCCAATTTGCTTGTCTACGCTGCCGCCGCGGCCATGTCCGGCGCCGCTATCGCTGCGGGGCGCGTGAGGCCGACGACCGCGCGCTTCGGCTCCGACTGAACTTTCGGCGCCGGCTTGCTGGATACCGCCGAAGAAAATGCGGCATGCATCTCGATCATGGGGTAGCGCCGCAGGGTCGGCATCAACAACGTGCATGCGACGCCGGAGGATGCGGCACGGCGCACGTTTCGTTTCAGACCCTGGACGCGTGACGTTCGCACGTGAAACCCTGTAGGCCGTGTCCGACAGGCTTATCAGACGAGTCCTAAATGGGATCCCCGACCGTCCGACTTTCCGCTCTCGGGGGGGTCGTCAATATGAGTGGACGATCTAGGGAGCTGGCCATGAACAAAATTATCGCAATAGGCCTCGCCTGCTGCCTGCCCTTGGGGCTGGCGGCGGAAGACCCGCAAAACCTGCAAGCCCCCTTGGGAATGGTGGACGTCCTCGTGATCGAGGACTCCGCGCCGCTCGCGCAGGACGTCATCTGCGCCCGCAGCGCCACCGGCAAGGACAACGACTGCATGGCCGCCCATCGTGCTGTATTGACCGCACGAATCCAGAAAGTTTCCGCGCTGCGCGAGCGTGGACGGTGGATGTAGCACCGCGCAAATCGACACGACAAAGGGAGTCCGGGACATGAACACCGAACAGATCCATGGCCATCTGCGCACCATGAAGGGCTGGGCCCTCGAGAGCTGGGGCCGCGTCACGCAGGACCCGTGGCTGCGCATCGCCGGCCGCCGCGAGCAGCGCCTGGGGCAGATGGAAGCCTCGCTCGCCGAATCACGCCGCCTGGTCGAGGCGACCTTCCCCGGGCGCGTCGCGGCCGCGGGCGCGGCGCGCAAGCACCGCGCTTCCCGCTAGCCGTTACTTCGTCCCGGGATCGAGGAGGTCCGCCAGGTCATCGGCGTGCTCTTCCTCGGTCGCGAGGATCTCTTCCAGCATCCGGCGCGTCGTCGGATCGGAATCCCCCACGTACCGGATCATCTCGCGATAGCTCTCGATCGCGATGCGCTCGGCCACGAGGTTCTCCTTGATCGCCTCCTGCAGCGTCTTGCCGATTCGGTACTCGGCGTGGCTGCGCTTGGTGAGACTGTCGGGGTTGAAATCGGGCTCACCGCCCAGCTGCACGATGCGCTCGGCGATCTGGTCGGCGTGCGCCAGCTCCGCATTGGCGTGCTCGAGGAACTCGTCAGCAGCTGCCTTGGAATGGATGCCGCGGGCCATGAAGTAGTCGTGCCGGTAGCGCAGCACGCACACCAGCTCGGTCGCCAGCGCCTCGTTCAGCAGCTCCATCACTTTCTCGCGGTTCCCCACGTAATTCTCGGTGACCGCGCCTTCCTCGATATGGCGGCGCGCCTGCTCGCGCAGGGTCTTCACGTCGGTCAGCTGGGATTGGCCCTGGGGGGGCTGGGGCATGGCGCTCATGGGGTCTCCTGAGGGGTTGTTCGAGTGCCCGGAGCCATCCCGGGAACCCCCCATTCAACCGGAGCGGCGTCGAGCGCGCTGTCGGAACTGCCGGACCTGCGGGCGGCGCCGTGTCCGATTCGGCTGTCGGAGTTATCCGACCCGCGCGCGCGTGACCTTGGCCGCACGCATGCGCAGGAGCTCGGCGAGGATGCGCTCGCTGAAGGTCTCTTCCACCAGGTTGGCCCTGGGGCGCGCGAAATAATATCCCTGGAGGTAATCGGCTCCGGAATCGACGGCGATCATCGCCTCGGTGGCGCTCTCGACTCCCTCGGCCGTGACCTTGGCTCCCGCGTCATGCAGCAGCTTCACGATGCCCGGGAGCGCCTCGCGCGCTTTCGCGTCGCCCACGGCATCGACCAGGACCGAGCGGTCGATCTTCACCATGTCGGGACGGATCGAGACGATGCGGTCGAAATTGGAGCGCCCGATGCCGAAATCGTCCATGGCGACGGTGACTCCCATGGCGCGATAGGCGGCCACCGCCTCCCGCAGCAGGCCCTCGTCGGAGCAGTCGGTCTCGAGGACCTCGACGCAGACGCGGCTCGGCGCGAGGCCGTAATAGCGGATCAGCGCGCCGAAGTCGTTGACGCACTTGGCGTCGCTCACGGCGGCCTCGGGGAAGATGTTCAGGAACAGCATGCGGTCGCCGGCGTCGACCGTCGCGAAGTTGCGCAGGTGCATCGCCCGGCACACCCAGTCCAGGCGCACCCGCTCGGCGCCACGGGAGGCGTCGAAGACCAGGTGGGTGGGAATGCTGGCGCCCAAGCGGGCATCGGCCACGCGCATCAGCGCCTCGTAGCCATGGCAGGCGCCCTGCCGAACGGAGAAGATCGGCTGGAAGTGGGTGGTGAGGCGATGGTCCTGCCAGAGCACGGACCCGTCGCTGCCCTGGCGGACCAGGTCCTCGGCGTAACGGGCCAGCTCACCGCAATCGGGGTCGCCGCTTCCTTCTTCTTGTTGTTCCGGACGGACCGGAAGCCGCAACCCTTCGAACATTACCGCTCCACTCGGCTCCGGGGTGGGCCGACTTGCGAACTTTGGCGGGCGGCGATTACCCGCGGGTTACGGGCCTCCGCGAAGTGGTTTCATTTGTAGTCGAGTCAGCCGCCCTTCTCGGCGAAGAACCCCGCGAGGACCTCGGCGATCTCCCCCATCCGGTAGGGCTTCTTCAGCACCCGGTTCACGCCGGCGGACAGCGCCCGGGTCTCGAACCCCGAGCCACCGTAGCCCGAGGCGATGAGGATCGGCAGCGTGGGATTGAGCTTGCGCAGCTCGATCGACATCTGGGTGCCGCTCATCTCCGGCATCACCTCATCGCTCACCACCGCCTCGAAGCGGCGCGGATCGGCACGCGCCGCGGCCAGGGCATCGAGGCTGTTCCTGAACCCCACCGGCTCGTATCCCAGGGTGGCGAGCATCTCCTCCAGCGCCGCCAGCACCTCTGGCTCGTCGTCCACGGCCAGTACCACCTGGCCATCGCCCGCCGGATGCACCTTGTCCCCCTGGCCCCGCGGGACCATGCCCTCCTCGGAGGCGAGCCGCGGCATCCAGACGGTGAACGTGGTGCCGCGTCCCAGCTCGCTCGCGACGTCGATGAAGCCGTGGTGCTCCATCACCACCGAATGCACCAGCGCCAGCCCGAGCCCGGTGCCGTGGCCCGCCTTCTTGGTGGTGAAGAAAGGCTCGAAGATGCGGTCGATCACTTCCGGCGCGATGCCGTGGCCGGTGTCGCGCACCGACAGGCGCACGAACTCGCCCTCGGGAATCTCGCCGGTGCGGACCTTGCGCACGTCCCGGACCTGCTCGGTGGCCAGCTCGACGTCGAGCCGGCCGCTGCCGCCCATCGCCTGGATGGCGTTGGTGCAGAGGTTCATCACCAGCTGGTGCAGCCGCGTGGGGTCGCCGCGGACCGACGCCTCGTCGGCGGTGGAGGTGAAGTTGATGGCGAGGTCCTGGGTCGAGCCCTGGATCAGATCGCAGGCCTCCTGCACGATCGGCGCCACGATCACCGGCAGCTTCTCGGTTCCCTCGGCGCGGCTGTAGGAGAGGATCTGCGTCACCAGCGACTTGGCGCGGTTGCCCGCATCCATGATGGTGTCGAGGTAGCGGCGGATGTCGCTATCGCCGGCCTTCTTCTGCGCGAGCTCGCCGTAGCCGAGGATGGCGCCCAGGATGTTGTTGAAGTCGTGGGCGATGCCACCGGCCAGGTGGCCCACCGCCTGCATCTTCTCGGCCTGGCGCAGCTGCGCGGACAGGCGCTGGCGCTCCTCCTCGGCGCGGACCTTGTCCGAGACGTCCTTCACGAAGCCGATCACGCGGCGCGCGGCACGGTCCTTCTCCGCACCCACCACGTAGGCGTTGACCCCGAGGGTCGTGAACTGGTCGTCGTCGCGACGGAAGCGGTACTCGACCGCCACGTGGGAGATCTCGCCCGCGAGCAGCAATTGCCTCAAGCCTCGCAACCGCACCCGGTCATCGGGGTGCACGCGCGCCATCCAGCGCCGCGAGGTGTCGACGCGGTCCGGGGTGGTGCCCAGCACCGCGGCCATGTCGCCGTCCCAGATCACCTGGCCGCTGGTGGGATCGAACTCGTACAGCAGGCTTCCCGAGGCGCGGATCACGCGCTCGTGGCGCCCACGCCACTCTTCGGTCTCGTTCACCGCGTCCTGGCGCTCCACCAGCAGGGTGGCGGAGAAGAGCGTGGTGATCACCACCGTGGCGAGGTAGCCCTGCAGGTGCAGCAGCGAGCGCACGTCGGCGAGGCCGTCGATCGAGAACGGGCCGAAGCCCTTGGCAGCGTGCCAGTAGGAGATGAGGCCGAAGATCGCGAGGCCCAGCGTCGCCGCGCGGAGCCCGAAGCGCAGCGCCGCCCAGATGAGGAACGGGGCGCAGATGTACGCGAGGGGCGGCACGAAGCCGGGCACGTCGGGACGCGTCGAGAAGACATAGTTGGAGGTGATCACCAGGCCCGCGTAGAGCACCACGATCTCCGGCAGGCGCTCGCGGGTGAGCGACAGCGCCTTGCCCCAGCCGGGACGGCTCCACGCGAGGATGAGGGGTGCCGTGATCAGCATCCCGAGCATCGTCGAGACGAAGGTCACGCTCCAGAGCTGGCGGAACGGCGCGTCGAAGCGCACGTAGCTGTAGAAGCTGTCGAGGATCGCCATGGCGGCGACCAGCGGCACCATGCCCACCAGGAAGGCGGCCAGGCCGCGCAGGGTATCCACCTGGACCCGCGGCCCCGCGAGTCGGATCAGGCCCGCGGCCACCAGCAGCGGCTGCCCCATGTTGATCACGGAGCTGGCGAAGACGCGCTCCCACGAGATGCCGAGGTCGAGGCCCACGGCGATGGTGCCGGCGAGCACCAGCGCGAGGTAGGCGGGCCAGCGCCGCGACGGGGCCACCAGCAGCGTGCCGAGGGCGAGGCCGTGGGCGGGCCAGATGAAGAGGGGGCTGCGCGCCTGCAGCGGAAGGTTCGCGGCGTAGGCCGCGAGAAGGTAATAGGCGATCCCGAAAGCGACGAAGGCGAGGGTCTGCCGGACCGAGATGCCGCTCGCCGCGATCGAGGTCGGTTGTGCGTCCCCAAACGGCCGGGGCATGTCCATGTGGTCTTTCTCCCCCTCGGATTATAGGGGTTGGCGTTAAACTACCCCCACAACAACCCTACCTGAGCCAGCGTGGAAGCCCATATCCTCGTCGTCGATGACGATGTCGCGATCCGCGAACTGATCCGGGAGTACCTCTCCGAGAACGACTTCAAGGTGTCGATGGCCGAGACCGGCGCCGACATGGACCGGGTACTCGCCGCCGAAATCGTCGACCTCGTCATCCTTGACCTCAAGCTCCCTGACGAGGACGGGCTGGCCATCGCCCGCCGCCTCCGGGAATCCCTCGACCTGCCGATCATCATCCTCACCGGGCGCAAGGAGGAGGTCGACCGCGTGATGGGCCTCGAGCTCGGCGCGGACGACTACGTGACCAAGCCCTTCAGCAACCGCGAGCTGCTGGCGCGGATCAAGGCGGTGCTGCGCCGCACCGAGGGCAAGCGCGCCAGCCGCCGCGGCGAGACGGTGCGCGCCTATCGCTTCTCGGGCTGGGAGCTCAACACCGGCACGAGGAAGTTGAAGGCGCCCGACGGGCGCAACGTCGAGCTCACCAACAGCGAGTACGCGCTGCTGGTCGCCTTCCTGCGCGCGCCCCGGCGCATCCTCACCCGCGACCAGCTGCTCGAGTCGAGCCGCCTTCACGACGACATCTACGACCGCTCCATCGACGTCCAGATCCTCCGGCTGCGCCGCAAGATCGAGGAAAGCCCCAACCAGCCCACGCTCATCCGTACCGAGCGCGGCGCCGGCTACTACCTCGACGCGACGGTGGAAGCGGTCTAGTTGGCCGCGCAGTCGCCCTGGCGGTGGTCGTTCCGGCCGCGGCTGGTCGACACGCTGAAGGGCTACCGGCGCGAGGACTTCGTCGCCGACACCGCATCGGGCGTCACCGTCGCCCTGGTGGCACTGCCGCTGGCCATCGCCTTCGGCATCGCCTCGGGGGTGCGTCCCGAGCAGGGGATCATCACCGCCATCGTCGGCGGCTTCATCGTCGCAGCACTCGGCGGCTCGAAGGTGCAGATCGCGGGGCCCGCCGGCGCCTTCGTGGCCGTCCTCTACGGCATCACCGAGAAGTACGGGGTGGCCAACCTCCTCATCGCGACCATGATGGCGGGGGTGCTGCTGTTCGCCATGGGGGCGCTGCGCATGGGGACGCTGGTGCGGTTCATGCCGGTGGCCATCGTTACCGGCTTCACCACCGGCATCGCGGTGGTGATCGCGCTCTCCCAGGTGCGCGACTTCCTCGGGCTCACGGTGGGCAAGATGCCCTCCAACTTCTTCTCCCAGGTCGCGACCCTCGGCGAAGCGCTGCATACCACCAACGGGATCGCGCTCGCCATCGGGGTCGCGTGCCTCTCGCTCATCGTCGCGTGGCCCGCGCCCGGCAACGCGACCCCCGGCAACTGGCGCTTCCTCACCGCAAAACTGCCCAGCACCGTCGCGGTGCTCATGCTCTCCACGTTCGCCGTCTGGGCGCTGGAGCTTCCGGTGGAGACCATCGGCACGCGCTTCGGCGAGCTGCCGGCGGGCTTGCCCGCGCCGCGGCTACCGGAGTTCGATTGGGCCACGGCGCAGAACCTGTTCGGGCCCACCATCGCCATCGCCGCGCTGGGCGCGATCGAATCGCTGCTGTGCGCGCGGGTGGCCGACGGGATGATCGGCGACCGCCACGACCCGAACCAGGAGCTGATGGCCCAGGGCGTGGCCAACTTCGCCGCCCCGCTCTTCGGCGGCATCGCCGTCACCGGCACCATCGCCCGCACCATGACCAACGTGAGGAGCGGGGGGCGCACGCCGGTGGCGGGCATCGTGCACTCGATCGTGCTGGTGATCGTGATCGTGGCCCTGGCGCCGCTCGCACGCCACGTGCCGCTCGCGGCGCTGGCCGCGGTGCTGATCTGGGTGGCCCTCAACATGGTGGCGTGGCGCGAGCTGCGCGAGCTGCCGCACTTCTCGATGTTCTACCGCGCGGTGCTGCTCACCACCCTCGCCCTCACCGTGGTGTTCGACCTCACCGTGGCGGTGGAGTCCGGGCTCGTGATGTCGAGCCTCTTCTTCATCTACCGGATCTCGTCGATCACCAAGGTGGAACCGGTGCACCTCGGGGAGCGGGGGAAGCTTGGTGACGGGCGCACGGTGGGCGCGTGGAAGCTCTTCGGGTCGATCTTCTTCGGCTCGGTCACCAAGCTCGAGAACCTGGTGGATCCGCGCCGTCCGCTGCCCGAAGTGGTGATCCTCGAGATGCACCAGGTGATCAGCTTCGACACCACGGGCCTGGACGCGCTCGAGGCGTTGCACACGACCCTCGCGAGGAGCGGCAGCGAGCTGCTGCTGGCGGACCTGAATGAGCAGCCGCTGTCCCTGCTGCGCCGCTCGGGCATGATGGAGACGCTTGGGGAAGGCAACGTCTTTCCGGGGCTGGATGAAGCGCTCGCCGCGGCGGCGGCGCGCCACGGGCCGCCAGCCCCGTAACGATCGGTCACGCGGCACGCCGCGGCGTGGGGCACCATGGCGGATTCCACGAGGAGGGCGCCATGGCAAATCCGGTCGTGCACTGGGAGTTGTGGTCGAAGGATCCGCGAAAGTCTCCGATTTCTACCGCAAGGTGTTCGCCTGGAACATCCAGCACATCCCCGAGATCGACTACCGCTTCGTCGAGGCCGGCGGCCCGGGCGGGATCGGCGGCGGCATCATGAAGCCGCAGGATGGGCCGATGCCGGCCAACATGGCTTTCTACATCGACGTGGACGACCTCGGCGTTTACCGCGAGAAGATCGTGGCCGCGGGCGGGAAGATCATCGTCGAGGAGATGGCGGTGCCCAACGTGGGGTCATTCAGCCTGTTCGCCGATCCCGAGGGCCGGGTGCTGGGCCATCTGGAAGCAGGTGAAGCCCGGTTAAGCAAGGGTCACTTCCTCGCCTTGCCGTTGCCGGTGAGGTGCGCGAGGCGCAGGCCTGCGCCGAATCGTCGATGAGGCGCGCAAGCCGCCGCTCGCGGGTTTCCTCTCGCTTCGCCCCCACATTGGGCCGCGGTCCCGGTAGCTCGGCGACGCCTCGATCCTCGAGGTATCGAAGGCCCGGTGGAGTTCGTCGACACGCGCAACAACAAGCGCTCGGGGAAAGTGCACCTGAAGCCCGCGCAGACCGTGGTCGCGGGCGGCGCCTTCGGCCGGCCCTGCGCCGCGCCTTTCACGGTTCGCTAGCTAGTTGCGCTGAACATCGGGCCCCGCGGAGCGTCCAACGGGCACTGATCCGGTGCCAGGAGCGAACCATGAAATGCGAGTACTGCGGTAACGATTACGACAAGGCCTTCCAGGTGACGATGGGCGGCAAGTCCCATACTTTCGACAGCTTCGAGTGCGCCATCCACTCGCTGGCGCCCAAATGCGCCCACTGCGGCGTGCGCATCATCGGCCACGGCCTGGAGAAGGCGGGCACCATGTTCTGCTGCGACCACTGCGCCGAGAAGAAGGGCGTGACGGAGCTGCGCGACCGCGCCTGAGCGTCCCGGCGGGCGCCCCCGGCGCGAAGCCTGCTAACCTCGCGCGATGATCGACCTGCGCTCCGACACCGTCACGCGCCCCACCGCGGCGATGCGCTCGGCCATTGCCGCCGCACCCGTGGGCGACGATCAGTACGGCGAGGATCCCACCACCAACAGGCTGCAGGACAAGGTTGCCGCCCTCCTCGGCCGCGATGCGGCGCTGTGGCTGCCCAGCGGCACGATGGCAAATCAGGTGGCGCTGCGCGTGCTGACGCGCCCCGGCGACGACGTGATCGTGAGCCCCGAGTGCCACGCGGTCTGGCACGAAGCCGGCGGGTCGGCCGCCAACGCGGGCGTGCAGTTCACCGTGGTGGGCGCGAGCGGCGTCTTCACCGCCGCGCAATTCGAGGCGGCGGTGAAACCCCGCGGCCACGTGATCTTCCCGCCCACGACGCTGGTTGAGATCGAGAACACCCACAACCGCGCCGGCGGCGTGGTCTTTCCCCAGGACGAGGCGGCGCGCATCTGCGCCAGCGCCCGCGCCATGGGCATCGCCACCTACCTCGACGGCGCGCGCCTCTGGAACAGCGCCGTAGCGCTCGGCAGGCCCCCGGCCGAGCTCGCCGCGTGCTTCGACCTGGTGGGCGTGTCGCTCTCGAAGGGGCTGGGCGCTCCGGGCGGCTCACTCCTCGCGGGCCCGCGCCCGATCATCGAGCGCTGCGTGCGCCACCGCCGGATGCTGGGCGGGGCGATGCGGCAGACCGGGCACTACGCGGCGGCGGGCATCCACGCGCTCGACCACCACTACGAGCGCCTTTCCGAGGACCACGAGAACGCGCGCCGCATCGGCACGGTGCTCGCGGAGTGCCGGCGCGTGCGCCTCGACCTCGCCACGGTCCAGACCAACATCGTGGTGTTCCACCTCGAGCGCGGCGCGCCCGACGCGGCGGCCGTGGCGGCGCGCGCGAAGGATCATGGCGTGCTGTTGTTCCCGTTCGCGGCGCGCACGCTGAGGCTCGCGACCCATCTCGACGTGAGCCGCGACGAGTGCGATACCGCGGCGCGCGTATTGCGGGAAGTTATCGAGGCTTAGTCGGTTGCGGTGCGATTCGCTTTGCGCCCGGGCGCAAAACGCCATGACTACCGCGCCGCGAGCGCCAGCATCAGCTCATTGCTGCGCCGCACGAACTGCGCCGGATCCTCGAGCTGCCCGCCCTCCGCGATCAGCGCCTGGTCGAACAACAGGTGCGCCCAATCGGCGAAGCGCGGATCTTCGGCATCCAGCCGCGCGACGATCGGATGCGCGGGGTTTACCTCGAGGATCGGCTTGGCCTCGGGCACCTTCTGCCCCGCCGCCTTGAGCATGCGGGCGAGGTTGCCTCCCATCTCATGTTCGTCGGCGACCAGGCACGAAGGCGACTCGGTCAGGCGCGTGGAGACGCGCACATCCTTCACCTCGTCGCCCAGCGCCTCCTTCAGCTTCGCAATCAGCCCCGCGTGGGCGGTGGAGAGCTCCTCACGCGCCTTCTTCTCGGCCTCGTCGGCGATGCCGCCCAGGTCGAGCTCGCCACGCGCCACCGAGGACACGGGCTTGCCGTCGAACTCGGTGAGGTGGCTCACCAGCCACTCGTCGATGCGCTCGGATAGCAGCAGCACCTCGATGCCCTTCTTGCGGAACACCTCGAGGTGCGGGCTCGCGCGCGCGGCGCGGAAGGTGTCGGCGGTCACGTAGTAGATGCGCGTCTGGCCCTCCTTCATCCTGCCCACGTAGTCGGCGAGCGAGACGGCCTGCGCCTCGGAATCGTCGTGGGTCGAGGAGAAGCGCAGCAGCTTGGCGATGCGCTCGCGGTTGGCGGGATCCTCGGCCATCCCCTCCTTCAGCACGCGGCCGAACTCCTTCCAGAAGGTGGCGTATTTCTCCGGCTGGTTGGCGGCGAGGTCCTCGAGGAGCGAGAGCACGCGCTTCACCGTGACAGCGCGGATCGCGTCGATGTCGCGGCTCTCCTGCAGGATCTCGCGGGAGACGTTGAGCGGCAAGTCGTTGGAGTCCACCACGCCACGCACGAAACGCAGGTAGGCAGGCAATAGCTGCTCGGCGTCGTCCATGATGAAGACGCGGCGCACGTAGAGCTTGAGCCCCCGGCGATGCTCGCGGTCCCACAGGTCGAAGGGCGCGCGCGCCGGGATGTAGAGGAGCTGCGTGTATTCCTGGCGGCCCTCGACGCGGTTGTGGGTCCAGGCGAGCGGCGGCTCGATGTCGTGGCCCACGTGCTTGTAGAACTCGGTGTACTGCTCGTCGGTGACCTCGGACTTCGGCCGCACCCACAGGGCGCTTGCCTGGTTCACGGCTTCGGCTTCGGCCGCGACGCGCGACTCGCCCTTTTCCGCGTCCCACTCCTCCTTGGCCATCCGGATCGGGATCGCGATGTGGTCGGAGTACTTGCGCACCAGCTCGCGCAGGCGCCACGAATCGAGCAGCTCGTCCTCGCCTTCGCGCAGGTGCAGCGTCACATCGGTGCCGCGGCGCTCCTTGGTGGCGGGCTCGAGCGTGTACTCGCCGGCACCGGCGGCCATGTCGCATTCCCAGCGCACGGCGCTCTGCGCTGTCTCGCCCGCGCGCCGCGTCACCACCGTCACCCGGTCGGCGACGATGAAGGACGAGTAGAAACCCACGCCGAACTGCCCGATGAGGCGGCTGTCCTTCGCCTCGTCCCCGGTGAGGGACTGGAAGAACTCGCGCGTGCCGGAACGCGCGATGGTGCCGAGGTTGGCGACCACCTCGTCGCGCGACATGCCGATGCCGTTGTCCGAGATGGTGATGGTGCGCGCTGCGCGATCGAAGGCGACTTTGATCGCGAGCTCCTCGCCGCCCTCGTTCAGCTCGGGCTTGCCCAGCGCCTCGAAGCGCAGCTTGTCGGCCGCGTCCGAGGCGTTGGAGACCAGCTCGCGCAGGAAAATCTCCTTGTTGCTGTACAGCGAGTGGATCATCAGCTCGAGGAGCTGCTTCACCTCGGCCTGGAAGCCGAGCGTCTCTTTGGGGGTGTGTGGGGTATCCATGGTGGGCAATTCTAAGCGAGGGTCGGGTCCGCCACGGCGATGGGGGCGAGCGCCGCCTCCATCGCCTGGTCCAGGTCCTTCAGCCAGACGAAGGCAAGCTGCTCGCGCGCCTCGGCCGGGATGTCCTCCAGGTCACGGCGGTTGCGCTCCGGCAGCATCACGGTACGCACGCCCGCGCGCAGAGCCGCCAGCACCTTCTCCTTCACGCCGCCGATCGGCAGCACCAGCCCGCGCAGGTTGATCTCGCCGGTCATGGCGAGGTCGCTCCTCACCGCGCGCCCGGTGAGCTGGGAGGCGAGGGCGAGGAACATCGCGACGCCCGCGCTTGGCCCATCCTTGGGCGTGGCGCCCGCGGGAACGTGCACGTGGATATCGCTTTTCTCCAGCAGCTCCGGTGCGATGCCCAGCGATTCGGATCTCGCCTTCACCAGCGACAACGCCGCCTGGGCGCTCTCCTTCATCACGTCTCCCAGCTGGCCGGTGAGGATCAGCTTGCCGTTGCCGGGCATGCGGGTCGCCTCGATGAAGAGGATGTCGCCGCCCACGGGCGTCCACGCGAGCCCGGTCGCCACGCCGGGAACGGGCTTGCCCATCGCCACCTCGGACTCGAAGCGCACCGCGCCCAGGATCCGCTCCACCTCGGCGGCGTCGACGACCACCTTCTCCACCTGGCCCTCGGCGATGCGCACCGCGACGTTGCGGATCAGGTTGCCGATCTCGCGCTCGAGGCTGCGCACGCCCGCCTCGCGGGTGTAATCGCCCACGATGGCTGCCAGCGCCTCGTCCGTGACCTCGCACTGCTCCGCGGCCACGCCCGCGGCGGCGAGCTGGCGCGCCACCAGGTAGCGCCGCGCGATCTGGCCCTTCTCCTGCGCGGTGTAGCCCGGCAGCTGGATCACCTCCATGCGGTCGCGCAGCGGGCCCGGGATGGTATCGAGCACGTTGGCGGTGCAGACGAACATCACCTTCGAGAGGTCGAAGGGCACCGCGAGGTAGTTGTCGCGAAAGGTCGAGTTCTGCTCCGGATCGAGCACCTCGAGCAGCGCCGATCCCGGATCGCCATGGAAGCCGCCGGCGCCGAGCTTGTCGATCTCGTCGAGCATCACCACCGCGTTGTGCGTGCCCACCTTCTTCAGCGCCTGGATGATGTTGCCCGGCAGCGCGCCCACATAGGTGCGGCGATGGCCGCGGATCTCCGCCTCGTCGTGGGTGCCGCCCAGGCTCACGCGCGCGAACTTGCGCCCGGTGGCCTTGGCGATGCTCTGGCCGAGCGAGGTCTTGCCGACGCCCGGGGGCCCGACGAAGCACAGGATCGGCGCCTTGCCGTCCGGGTTCAACTTGCGCACCGCGAGGTGCTCGAGGATGCGGCGCTTTATCTTGGCGAGGCCATAGTGGTCGTCGTCAAGGATGGCGCGCGCCGCGGCGATCTCGATCCCCGGCTGGGGCTCGTCCCTCCACGGCAGCTCGGTCAGCCACTCGAGGTAGGTGCGGATCATGCCGCGCTCGCCCGAGGCTTCGGGCATGCGCTCGAGGCGCTTCAGTTCCTTGCGCGCCTGCTTGTCGACCTCCTCCGGCATGCCGGCAGCGTCGATCGCCTTCGCCAGCTCCTCGGCCTCGACGGCCTCCTCCTCGTCCTCGCCCAGCTCCTTCTGGATCGCGCGCAGCTGCTCGCGCAGCAGGTGCTTGCGGTTGGCGTCTCCCAGCGACTCGCGGGTGCGCGCCTCGATGTCGCGCGACACCTTGAGCACCTCGATGCGCTTGCCGAGGAGGTCGAGCAGGTTGTCGAGGCGCGCCTTCAGGTCGAAGGTCTCGAGGAGCGCCTGCTTCTGGGCGGACTCGATGTCCATCATCCCGGCGATGAAGTCGGCGAGCTCGGAGGCGCCCTCGACGCCCTGCAGGGCGGTGGCGACTTCCTCGGGCACCTGCGGCAGCAGCTGCAGCACTTCGACGGCGCGCTGTCGCAGTGCGCGCGCGCGGCCCTCGACCTGCGGGTCGCCGTGGCCGATCTCGTCGATGTACTGGACGCGCGCCACGTCGTACGGGTAGCCGTCGAGGAACTGCAGCACGCGGAAGCGGCGCAGGCCCTTCACGATCGCGTGGTGCGTGCCGTCGGCGCCGGTCAGGTAGCGCATCACCGAAGCGGTGGTGCCGACCCAATGGAGGTCGTCGGGCTTCGGCGCCTCGGTCTCGGGCAGGTTCTGCAGCAGGATGCCGATGGGGCGCTCGAGGCGCGCGGCCTCCCGCGCGGCAGCGCGCGAACGCTCGCGTCCCACGCCGAGCGGCACCACCAGCCCCGGAAACAGGACCATGTTGCGCACCGGAAGGATGATCAGCGCATCCTCGGGCAGCGCACGCGAGGCCCCGTCGCGCGGCTGGGCGTCAACGGTGGGCGCGTCGAGTCGCAGGCCGGCAGTCGGATTCAGGTCATCCATGGCGCATCCCTTTGCGGAACATGGATTGGAGATGGGGCCGGCGGGACCCGATTCAAGCGTCGGGCGCGGGCCGCCAAAACCTTCCCGGCAGGGGAAGGTCTGGCTAGGCGGCGTTCCCGCCAGCGGCGAGCGGCAGCAGGTCGATCAGGTCGAGCTGCTGGTGGAAAGTGAGGCGATCATAGTAGTCGCGGTAGCGCACGATCCGCCCGGCCTCGACCTCGGCCACGGCGCAGCCGCGGCGCACGAATTTCCTGTGGTTGGGCTCGCGCCCGCGGAAGAGATGCTTGAAGGTGCCCGAGACTTCCCACTCCACCACCACGAACGGGCCCGAGGAGACCACGTTCAACATCTGCGCGTTCCAGTCGGGAAACGAGGCGACGAACTCGCGCAGCCCCGTCACGATCGCCCCGGGCCCCGTGTGCACGCCCCCGGTTGCCACACTCTCCCAGCGGCAGTGCTCGGCGATGCCGCCGGCCGCCCGGGCGTAGTCGCGCGCGTTGAGCGCCGCGAAATAGCCGCGCACGATGCCTTCGGGAGACAGGTCGGTCATGGAATCAGGATTGGAGGAGCGCCACCGTGCCGACGCCTCCATCGGCGCAGATGGAAACGACGGCGCGCCTTCCCGCCCCCATTGCGGCGAGCTCTTTCACCGCCTGCGAGAGGATCCGGGCGCCGGTGGCGCCGAACGGGTGCCCGATGGCGACGCTGCCGCCGTTCGGGTTGAGCCGCTCCCACGGGAAGCGGCCGAGCCGCGCATCCACCCGCGCCCGGTCGCGCAGGAACGACTCGCTCTCCAGCGCCGCCACGTTGCAGAGCACCTGGGCGGCGAAGGCCTCGTGGATCTCCCACAGGTCGATGACTTCGAGCGTGAGCCCGTGACGGGCGAGGAGGCGGGCGACGGCGTAGGCCGGCGCCATCAGCAGTCCCTCGTGGAAGATGTCCACGGCCGCGATCTCGAAATCCACGAGACGCGCCCGGGGCCGGGACGCGGGGAGCCGCTCGAGGCCGGCCTCGCCCGCGACCCAGATCGCCGCGGCGCCGTCGGTGAGCGGCGAGGCATTGCCCGCGGTGATCGTTCCCGCGCCGCTCGCGCGGTCGAAGGCGGGCTTGAGGCTCGCCAGCTTCTGCTCCGAGCTGTCCGCGCGCGGGATGCCATCCTTCGCCATGCCATCGACGGGGATCACCAGGTCGTCGAAGAACCCGGCGGCCATCGCCTTCACCGCGCGCTGGTGGGAATCGAGCGCCACGCGATCCTGGTCGGCGCGGGCGATCTTCCACTCGCGCGCCATCTCCTCGCAGTGCTCGCCCATGCTCTTGCCGGTAGCGCGGTTCTTCACCGCCGGCACATGCAAGCCCACTTCCGACCAGCGCACCTCGGCCAGGCGGTCGAGGCGCTCGCCGAAAGTGCGCGCCTGGGAGACGCGGCGAATCGTGTCCGAGAGCCCCTGCCGCAGGCCGATCTGCACGCGGCTCATGCTCTCGGTGCCGCCGCAGAGGGCCACCTGCACCTGCGGCGAGAGCATCCCCGCGGCCTGGAATACCGCCGCCATGCTGGTGGAGCAGGCGAGCACCGTGGAGAAGGCGGGAGTCTCCGGGTGGATCTTCGAGCCGAGCACCAGCTCGCGGGCGATGTTGCTCCAGGCGAGGTTGGGCGCCACCGTGCCCCAGACCACGAGGTCGGGGCGCTCCCCCGCGGGCATCTGCGCCGCCATCGCGTCGGCCACCAGCACGGAGAGCGCCAGCGCATCGCGACCGCGGAGCGCTCCGTCGACGCGGGCGAAGGGCGTTCGCACGCCGGATGCCAGCCAGGCGGGGGACTTCATTTCCATTCCGATCCTCCGGTCCGCTCCTCGAAGCGCTCGCGGTCGCGGGCGAACTGGCGTTCCAGCTCCTCGCGTCCGGCGCGCGCCGCATTCACATAGCGCGTCTCGTCCTTGTACACGGAAAGCTGGCTTTCCACCGTGGCGATGTTGTGGCGGCGAAAGATGTCGGCCATCTCGCGCGCCCGGTAGCGCCCGACTCCCAGGGCCTCGAGGCTCGCGCGGCCGGCGCGCAGCGCCGCCTCGAACGTCTCGCGCTCGATCACCTCGACGCCCCGGAGCCGCAGCTCGTGGTAATGCGTCAGGTTGCGAGCGCGGCTCACGATCTTCAGGCCCGGGAAATTCGCCCGCACGCGGTCCACCAGCGCCAGGCTGTCGTTCACGTCGTCGATCGCATTCACCAGCAGCCGCGCATTCTGCGCGCCGGCCGCGGTGAGGAGGTCCAGGCGCGTCGCATCGCCGTAGAAGACGCGATAGCCGAACTTGCGCAGCGTCTCCACCTGGTCCGGGTCGTGGTCCAGCACCACGGGGCGCACGTCGTTGGCGAGCAGCAGGCGGCCGATGATCTGGCCGAAGCGCCCGAAGCCCGCGATGATCACGGGCCCGCTCTGGTCGATCGGGTCCGCCGCGCGCTCGTTCTGCGCGCGTCGGCAGATGAACCGGTCGTGCATCATGAGGACCAGCGGTGTCGCGGCCATCGAGAGCGCGACCACGATGGTGAGGAGCGCCTCCCACTCGCGGGTGATCACGTTGGCGACCCGAGCCGAGCCGAACACGACGAACGCGAACTCGCCGCCCTGCGACAGGAGGAAGGCGAAGAGCCAGCGCTGCCGCGCCGTGACGCCCAGGACGCGCGCCACGCCCAATAGCGCGACCACCTTGAGCGCGAGGAGTGCCGCCAGCAGCGACAGCACCATCGCCGGGCGGCTACCCAGCAGACCGAAGTCGATGGTCATGCCCACGGAGATGAAGAACAGGCCGAGGAGCAGCCCCTTGAACGGCTCGATGTCGGTCTCGAGGGCGTGGCGGAACTCGGAGTCGGCGAGCAGAACACCGGCGAGGAAGCCACCCAGAGCGGCGGAGACGCCCACCAGCGACATCGCCTGGGAGATGCCGATCACCAGCAGCAGGGCGAAGGCGGTGAAGAGCTCGCGGATCTGAAAGCGCGCGATGAGGCGCAGCGCCGGACGGGTGAGGTAGCGTCCCACGAACACCACCGCGGCGATCGCCGCGGCGCCAAGCAGCAGCTTCTGCCACAGCGGGTCCGACCCCGCCTTCTGCGCGTGGCCCAGCAGCGGCACCATGGCGATCAGCGGGATCGCGGCGATGTCCTGGAAGAGCAGGATGCCGAAGGCGCTGCGTCCCATCGGCGTCGGCAGTTCGTTGCGCTCGGTGAGCGTCTGCACCGCGATCGCCGTGGATGACAGGCCGAGGGCGAGCCCCGCGATGATCGCGCCCTGCCAGGGCAGGCCGAACGCGAGGAGCATCACGGCCAACGCGGCGCCGCACGCCGCGAGCTGCAGCGTCCCGCCGCCGAACACCTCGCGGCGCATCTCGAGGAGCCGGCGCGGCTCGAGCTCGAGGCCGATCACGAAGAGCATCAGCACCACGCCGATCTCGGCCAGGTGCAGCGTCGAGTCCACCTCGGAGATGAGCGAAAGGCCCCACGGGCCGATGGCGGCTCCGGCGATGAGGTACCCCAGGATCGATCCCAGTCCGAAACGCGCGGCGATCGGCACGCAGATCACGGCCGCGGCCAGGAACACCAGGAATTCGAACATCATGGCCGGACTGCCTCGAGCCGCTGGCGCAGCTCGAGCGCTCGCGCATCGAGCGCCTCGTCGCTCACCAGGTGCGCGCCATGGACCACGTGGGGATCGAGCCAGCGCATCCCGCAATAGCGCACGGTCTGCTCCACCACCGGCACGTAGGTGTCGAAGGGATGGTGGTGGCGTCCCTCGGTGCTGTAGGCGATGGCGTCGCCGCCGGTGGTGGGCACCCACAGGCACTCCTTGCCCGCCAGCGCCTCGCCCCCGGGTCCGTAGGCCCAGCCCTTCGCCAGCACCTGGTCGAACCAGTGCTTGAGGAGCGCCGGGGTCGTGTACCAGTAGACCGGATGCAGCAGCACCAGCCGCCGCGCGCCCTCGAGGGCCCGCTGCTCACCCGGCACGTCGATGTCGAAGTCGGGATACAGGTCGTAGAGGCTGCGGACCGCGAGCTCCGGGAGGTCCCGGATCGCCGCGAGGAGGCGCGCGCCGGCCCGGGAGCTGCCCGGATACGGATGCGCGAACACCACCAGGGTCACGGCCACGGGAGCGCCACGAGTTTCCATTGGTCGGCGGCGATGCCGGCGAATACCGCGAGGCCGATCCAGTTGTTGTGCAGGAAGGCGCGGAAGGAGCCGTCGCGGGAGCGGCCGCGGATCAGCGTGTAGTGGGAGGCGGCGATCGCGGCGGCCGCGGCGAGCCCCGCGAAGTAGAAGGCCCCGTAACGCTGCCACAC
>JBBQBW010000005.1:0-18213 GCA_038318025.1 Burkholderiales bacterium
GAAGGCCGGGGGGTAACGCTTGTAGTAGGCGGGCCCGTGGCTGCCCTTCAGGTGCAGCACCACCAGCGTGTCGCGCGATTCGGCGCGCACCTTCGCCTCGAGCCCGTCGAGCAGCATCTCGTCGAAGCAGTTCCCCGGCTCGTTGCAGAAGCGGGGATCGTTCGCGCCAGTGATGTCGACGAAGTCCGCCTTGTCGCACACGCCCTTGCAGCCTGAATCGTTGTCGCGCCACACCACGCGCGCACCGGAGCGCAGGACCACGTCGATGAGCGTCTCGTTGGCGAGGCCCCGCAAGAGCGAGAATTCGTGGCGGCTGAAGCCGGAGAAGATGCACGGCACGGAGATCGCCGTGGCGGTGCCGCAGCTTTCCGTGTCCGGAAAGTAATAGCCCTTCGCTGCCTTCATGCGGGGTGTCGTGTCGCGAAGATATCCGTTGAGGCCGTGGTTCGCGGCCCGCGCGGTCTCCCCGAGGACGAAGACGAGCAGGCGCGGCTTCGGAATGGCATAACCCTGGTGCGCATCCTTGCCGCGTTCGGCACGGGCCGTATGCGCGGCCTGCTGCGAGGCGACGTGGTGGATCGACGCGGCGAGGAGGTTCGCCGGCGCGACCGTGGCGAACGTGATGTCGCGATTGCGCGCTGCCGATGCGTAGGCGGAATATTTCGCGTAGACGATGCCTGCCGTGGCCAGCGCCGGAACCGTGACCAGGACGGCCATGGCGGCGAGGGCCGCCGGCGCCTGCGACGGGCGCAGCCGCAGCCGCATTACGGCGGCCGCGGGAACGAGTCCCGCGACCAGCACCCAGGCGACAAGCCGGGCATTGAGCAACTCCAGGGCTTCCGCGGGATGCGTCTGCAGGAGGTTCAGCACCATCGCACGGTCGAAATGGGCGCCGAGGAAGATCGTGAAGTACGAGACCACCGAGGCCGCCACCAGCACCGCGGCGCAGAGCCAGCGCGCCGCCCGGCCCCAGAACAGGACACCGAGGGCCACGAGCAGCAGCAGCGTGATCGTGAGCACGAACATCCAGCCCCCGAACACGAACACGGCGGCGCCGAGCCCGCGTCCCGCCGCGGAGGAGCCGAGGAACTGGTGGAAAACGGGGAAGTTGGGGACCGTGGCGATCCACGCCGCGGTGGCGAGGAAGAGCTGCCACCGCACAACAGCGGCACGCGGCAAGGGAAACGACATCGTGCCTCGAGCTTACCTCACCGTGCGCTCGTCGCCCCGAGAGCCCGCGGCCGACTCGGCGCGAAGGCCGGGTTCTCCGCGGCGGCATTCACGATCACAGCGCCATCCTCCGGCAGCTGCAGTGTCGAGGCCGGGGATCGGCTCGGTGGGCGCCAGCGCGCCACGCGCTTCGGCCTCGATGCGGCTGAACAAATCTTCACGTTCAGGGTTGCAGTAGCTGAAGCACGACCCGCGCTGCGGGACTCGGCCGTCGTGGGAACGTCCGTTCCACTGTACGAAATCTCCTTGCGTCGTCTGGCATAAGTCTCTGATTGACAGCATTTATTTTTTTGGCCGTAACTTGAAATCATCCCCGCCCGCACCGCCACAAAGGAAAGCTCCCATGCCACACAAGATCACCGCTGCCGTCGTCGCAGCCACAGCACTCGCCGCATTCGCCACCGCCACCCCACGCATCGTCGCGGCCCACTGGGTCCAGGCACCCTGCGATTTCGTGACCGCCGGCGGCTACGTGTTCAAGGACAACGACGAGATGGCCAACTTCGGCGTCCACGGCGGCTGCAAGAACAGCGAATTCTGGGGACACGTGAACTATGTGGACCACGAGACCCAGTACCACCTGCGCTCCACGCGCATCACTGGCTACCTCTACGATCCCGCCACGCCGCTGGCGCGCGACATCTGCGGCTGGGGGCGGATCAACGACCAGCCGCAGGAAGTGATGTTCCGCGTGCGCGTGGTGGACAACGGCGAGCCCGGCACCAAGGACACCTTCGGCATCGTGGTCGACAACTGGTACAGCTCGGGCGAGCGTTTCTACAAGGTCTCGTCGCGCCTCCTCGGTGACGGCGACGGCGGCGGCGGCAACGTGCAGCTGCACAAGGGCAACAAGTCCAACAGCATCGATCCGAAATACCTCACGCTGCAGGAGTGGCAGATGTGCGGGGACATGTCGCATCCCTGACCGGTCGCGCGGCCGCGTTGGAGTAAGCTTTTCGGATGTACCCTGACGCGGCCTGACCGAAGTGCGTTTCCTGGTGGTGGAGGACGATCCGATCCTCGCCGACGGCGTGGTGCACGCGCTGCGCGCGGGCGGCAACGCCGTGGACACGGTGCAGGATGGGGTCGCGGCGGACCTGGCGCTCAGCGCCAACTCGTTCGACCTGGTGGTGCTGGACCTGGGGCTGCCGCGCATGTCGGGGCTGGAGGTGCTGCGCCGCATGCGCGCACGCAATAGCCCTGTGCCGGTGCTGATCCTCACCGCCCACGATTCCATCGAGGATCGCGTGCGCGGCCTCGACCTGGGCGCCGACGATTACCTCGCCAAGCCCTTCGAGCTCGCGGAGCTGGAGGCGCGCATCCGCGCGCTCACGCGCCGCGCCGGGCATCGCGGCCAGGCGGTGGTGTCCCACGGCGCGTTGCGCTTCGACACGGTGGGCCGGACCGCCTCGGTCAACGGCGAGCCCCTCGAGCTCTCGGCCCGGGAGCTCGAGCTCCTCGAGATCCTGGTCGCGCGCGCCGGGCGCCTGGTGAGCAAGGAGCAGATCCTCGACCACCTGTGCCAGTGGGGCGAGGAAGTGAGCGAGAACGCGGTCGAGGTGTACATGCACCGGCTGCGCAAAAAGCTCGAGCCCGGCGGGGTGAAGATCTCCACGCTGCGCGGCCTGGGCTATTGTCTCGCGAGCGGCCCGCGCCCCGTGGCCTAGCGCGTCGATGGGCCTGTTGCGCGGCGGCGGCGGGCCGCGGCGTCTCTTCGTGCAGCTGCTCGAGTGGCTGCTCGCGCCGATGGTGGTGCTGTGGCCCGCCGCGGTGGCCGCCACCTACTTCGCCGCGTCGGCCATCGCCAACACCACGTTCGACGCGGAGCTGCGACAGATGGCGCGCGGCCTGGCCGAGGAGTTGCTCCACGCCGATCCCGCCGGGGACTGGGAGCAATCGCTGCCGGTGCTGGGCGCGGTGCGCAACGATTCCATCGGCCGCTTCGTGGCCCAGGTGGCGACTCCCGATGGCCGCGTCGTCGCGGGCGATTCGGAACTGCCGGCGCCGGCGGACGCTTCGCGGTCCTTCGAGCGTTTCCAGTTCCGCGATGCCGTGGTGGCCGGCAAGCGCATGCGCATCGTCCAGTCCGAAGTCGTCTCGCGCGGTGGCGAGCCGCTGGTGGTGCAGCTGGCCGAGCCCTACGAGAGGCGCGGAGCCTTGGTGGGGGACGTCACCTGGATCGTGATCGCGACGATCTTCGCGCTGGTGCCGCTGATGGTGCTGCTGGTGTGGCGCGGGCTCGAGCGCGGGCTGCGCCCGCTGGTGCGGCTGCGCACGCGCATCGAGGCGCGCGCGGTCGACGACCTGGCGCCCCTGCCCACCGACGAGCTGCCCCTGGAGATCGCACCGCTCGTGAACACGCTGAACCAGCAGCTGGAGCGGGTGCGCCACAACCTCGAGGGCCAGCGCCGCTTCGTGGCGGACGCGGCGCACCAGATGCGCACCCCGCTCGCGGGCCTGAAGACCCAGGCCGAATCGGCGTTGCGCGGGGGCTCCACGGAGGAGACCCGCGAGCGCCTGCACCGCATCGAGGAGGGCGCCGACCGGATGAGCCGCGTGGTGGCGCAGCTCCTCGCGCTCGCGCGCGCGGACGACGTGATGGCGGGCGCCCCGCAGCTGGAGCCGGTTGATCTGAACACGGTAGTCCACGACGTGTGCGAGGCGGCAGCCGACGACGCGCTCGCGAGCCAGGTGGCGCTCGGCTTCGAGCCCGCCGACCGCCCGGCGGTGGTGGACGCCTCGCCGGTGCTGCTGCGCGAGCTCTTCGCCAACCTGGTGGACAACGCGATCCGCTACACGCCCGAGGGCGGCGACGTCACGGTGCGCGTGGCCGGCGGCGAACGGGCGCGAGTGAGCGTGGAGGACACGGGGCCCGGAATTCCGGAGGCCGAGCGCGGCCGCGTGTTCGACCGCTTCTACCGCGTGCTCGGCACCGGGCGCTCGGGCAGCGGGTTGGGGCTCGCGATCGTGAAGGAGATCGCCGGATTTCATCGCGCTGACGTGCTGGTGTACGCCGGCGACGCGGGGTTGGGCACTCGCTTCGAGGTGGTGTTCACGCGGCAGTAAGGCCCGTGTAAGGCTGGGCTCCTACCGTGGAGCCTCCTCTGAAGGTGTTCCACCCCCCCCGGTAGAACTGGACTTCCTCCGGGTCTTGCGGGCCCGCCCTCCTCGGCGGGCCTGTTTCTTTCGCGCTCTCAGTCGAACTTAGCGCCCGATTCCTTCACCACCTTGGCCCAGCGGTCCCGCTCGCTGCGGATGAACCCGCCGAACTGCTCGGGGCTCATCGGAAGCACCTCGGCTCCGGCCTTGTCGAGCCGATCTTTCATCTCCGGTGTGGCGAGGATGGCCGTGACCGTGGCGTGCATCTTCTTCACCACGTCCGGGGGCGTGCCGGCGGGGGCGACGATGCCTTGCCACGAGCCGGTCTCGAATCCCGGCATGCCGGACTCGGCGACCGTGGGGATATCGGGCACGGCGGGGAAGCGCTTGCTGCTCGAGATCGCCAGCGCCTTGAGCTTTCCGTCCTTCACGAACGGATAGGTGGCGAGCATGCCGTTGAACATCACCTGCGCCTGGCCGCCCACCATGTCGGTGAGCGCCTGGGAGCCGCCCTTGTACGGGATGTAGGCCCACTTGATGCCGGCGCGTTGGGCGAAGTCGATGCCCGCGAGGTGGTTGGCCCCGCCGATCCCGGAAACGGCGAAGTTGAGCGTGTCCGGCTTCGCCTTGGCGAGCGCCACCAGCTCCTTCGCGTCCTTCGCCGGCACCGACGGATGCACCACCAGCAGGTGCGGCGAGTAGGCCACCATTGCCACCGGCGCGAAGTCCCTCACCGGATCGAAGGCGAGCTTCGGCACCACCGAAGGCGCGATCGCCAGCGAGCCGATGTCCGCGAGGAGCACGGTGTAGCCGTCGGGCGGGCTCTTCGCCACCAGGTCGGCGCCGATGTTGCCGGTGGCGCCGGGCTTGTTCTCGACCACCACGGGCTGGCCGTACTGCTCGGACATCTTCTGCCCCACGGCGCGGGCGAGGATGTCGGAGGTGCCGCCCGGCGGGTACGGGACGATGATCTTGATCGGCTTCGACGGCCACGCCTGCGCGAAGGCGAGGGTGGGGAGGGCGATCGCGGCAGCGATCGCGAGGCGGGTCAGCAGTGTCTTCATGGTGCTCCTGTCGGTTGTCATTCTGCGGTGATGTTCTTGTCCTGGATGACCTTGGCATACCGGCGCCGGTCGGTGTCGATCAGCGCCTGGAATTCAGCGGGCGTGCCGCCCACGGGGAGCGCGCCCTGGTCGATCAGCTTCTGGCGCAGCTCGGGGTCGCCGAGGGCTTCCTTCACGTCGGCCGCCACCTTGTCGACGATGACCTTCGGCGTGCCGCCGGGGGCGAGCAGCCCGATCCAGGAGCTCGAGTTGAAGCCTGGAAGCAGCGTCTCGTTGAGCGTGGGCACCTCGGGCAACACCGGCGAGCGCTGCAGGCCCGACACCGCCAGGGGCTTGAGGCGACCGGCCTTGATGTGCGCGCTCGTCTCGAGGATGGTGGCGAAGGCCACGTCGACGTGGCCGGCGATGAGGTCGGCGATCGCCGGCCCGCCACCCTTGTAGGGCACGTGCAGCATCTGCGCGCCCGAGGCGTTCTCGAACAGCGCCGCGGCGAGGTGCATCGAGCCGCCGCTGCCCGAGGTGCTGTAGCTCACCTTGCCGGGCTGCGATTTCGCGAGCGCCACCAGGTCCTTCGCCTGCGCGAGCGGCCGCGCGGGGTTCGCCACGAGGACGAGGGGCAGGTCCGCCACCAGCGTGATCGCCGTGAAGGCCGTGTCGGGGTTGTAGCCGATCTTCTTCGCGTACAGCGTGGGGTTGATCGACTGCGTGCCGAAGTTGCCCATCATCAGCGTGTAGCCATCGGGCTTCTGCTTCGAGACGTAGTCGGCGCCGACCATGCCCGCGGCGCCCGGCTTGTTCTCGACCACCACGGGCTGGCCCCATTTCGTCGTGAGCTTCGCGGCGAGGAGCCGCGTGCCCGTGTCGGTGCCGCCGCCGGGCGGGAAGGGGACGACGATGGTGACGGTGCGCGCGGGGTATTGCGCCAGCGCGGGCACGGCCAGCGCGGTGAGCATCAGTGCTGCGAGGAATTGCCGGCCCATCTCTGCTCCCGATTGGACCCCCGCCTTCGCGGGGGTGACGATTGATGGACCCCCGCCTTCGCGGGGGAGACGATTGATGGACCCCCGCCTTCGCGGGGGTGACACTTAATGAATCTCCGGCTCCGGAGTTGCCGCGCCGCCCTCGAGGAAGTCGAAGTCGCACCCCTTGTCCGCCTGGGTCACGTGTTTCAGGTACAGCGTGCCGAAGCCGCGAAGGAAATGGGGCTTGCCCGGATTCCAGGCGGCGCGGCGGCGCTCGAGCTCCGCGTCGTCCACCAGCATGTCGAGCTTGCGCGCGGCAACGTCGATCGCGATGCGATCTCCGGTCTTCACCAGCGCGAGCGGCCCGCCGACGAAAGCCTCGGGCGTCACGTGCAGCACGCAGGCGCCATAACTCGTGCCGCTCATGCGCGCGTCGGAGATGCGCAGCATGTCCCGCACGCCCTGCTTGAGGAGCTTCTGGGGAATCGGCAGCTGGCCCCACTCCGGCATGCCGGGAGCGCCCTGGGGCCCGGCGTTCTGCAGCACGATCACGCTGTCGGCATCGATGTCGAGGTCGGGATCGTCGATGCGCTCGGCCATGTCCTCGTAGCTCGCGAACACCACGGCGCGGCCGGTGTGTTTCTGCAGCCGCGCTTCCATCGCCGGGGGCTTGATCACCGCGCCCGCGGGGGCGAGGTTGCCGCGCAACACCGCGAGGCCACCGCTTTCCACCAGCGCGTTGGAGCGCGGCCGGATCACGTCGTCGCTCCACACCTTCGCCCCGGCGATGTTCTCGCCGAGCGTCCTGCCGTTGGCAGTCGGCTGCGAGCCATCGATGAGGTCGCCCAGCGACGCCAGCAGCGCGGGCAGGCCGCCCGCATAGTAGAAATCCTCCATCAGGTACTTGCCCGACGGCCGCACGTTGGCGAGCACCGGCACCTTGCGCGAGAGCGCGTCGAACCGGTCGAGGTCGAGGGGAACGTTGGCGCGCCGCGCCATCGCCACCAGGTGCACCAGCGCGTTGGTGGAGCCGCCGAGCGCCAGCACCGTGGTGACGGCGTTGTCGAACGCCGCCGTGGTCGCGATCTCCAGCGGCTTCAGGTCCTCCCACACCATCTCGACGATGCGCTTGCCGGTGAGGGTGGCCATCTGCGCGTGGCGCGAGTCCGGCGCCGGGATCGACGCGGCGCCCGGCAGCGTGAGCCCGAGGGCCTCGACCGCCGAGGTCATGGTGGAGGCGGTCCCCATGGTCATGCAGTGGCCCGGGGAGCGGGCGATGCCGTCCTCCACGCCTTGCCATTCCTCCTCAGTGATGTTGCCGGCGCGCAGCTCCGCCCAGTACTTCCAGGTGTCGCTGCCGCTGCCGAGGAGCTTGCCCTGGAAGTCGCCGCGCAGCATCGGACCCGCGGGCATGAAGATCGCGGGCAGGTTCATCGACAAGGCCCCCATCACCAGGGCGGGGGTGGTCTTGTCGCAGCCTCCCATCAGCACCGCGCCATCGGCGGGGTAGCTGCGCAGCAGCTCCTCGGTTTCCATCGCGAGCAGGTTGCGATAGAGCATCGTGGTGGGCTTCTGAAACGGCTCCGACAGCGAGATCGCCGGCATCTCCACCGGGAAGCCGCCCTCCTGCCAGATGCCCCGCTTCACCTCTTCCACCCGCTGCTTGAAATGGCTGTGGCACGGATTGATGTCGCTCCACGTGTTGATGATCGCGATCACCGGCTTGCCGAGGTAGTCGGAGCGGTTGTAGCCCATCTGCGCGGTGCGCGAGCGGTGGCCGAAGCTGCGCAGGTCCTTCACCCCGTACCAGCGGTGACTGCGCAGCTCCTCGGGCGTCTTTCGGGCCTTGCTCAAAGGCGGTTCCTCAATCGGTCTGCTTGATGCCGCCCTGCTCCACCACCTGCTTCCACTTCGCGATCTCGGCGGTGAGGAAGCGGTCGAACTCCTCGGGCGAGTTGCCCACCACCTCGAAGCCCTGGTCGCTGAACTTCTTCACCGTGTCGGGGTGCTTGATCGCCGCGATCAGCGCCGGCTGCAGCCGCGCCTTCACGTTCGCGGGGAGGCCCTTGGGCGCCACGAACGCCTGCCACGAGTACACCTCGATCCCCGGCACGCCAGCCTCGGCGAGGGTGGGAGTGTTCGGCACCGCCGGGTCGCGCCCCGAGCCAGTGACGGCGAGCAGCTTCATCTTGCCGCCCTTCACGTGGTTGGTGATCGAGCCCAGGTTCTGGAACGAGGCGTCGACGTTGCCGGCCACCAGGTCCAGGTGCGCGGCGCTGCCGCCCTTGTACGGCACGTGGATGCCGGTGGTGCCGGTCTTCTGCCAGAAGAGCGCCGCGGTGAGGTGGTCCGACGAGCCCGTGCCCGAGGAGGCGAAGGACACCTTGCCGGGATTCTTCTTCACGTAGTCGACGAACTCCGCCACGGTGTTGGCGGGAAAGTTGGCCCGCGTCACCAGCGCGTTGGGGGTGCGCAGCACCACCGAGAGCAGGTCGAAGTCCTTCTGCGTCGAGTAGCCGAGGTTCTTGTACAGCACCTCGTTGATCGAGAAGACGCCGATCGAACCGACGAAGAGCGTGTAGCCGTCGGGCTTGGCGTTCTTCACGAAGGTGGCCCCGAGCCCGCCGTTGGCCCCGGGCTTGTTGTCGATGATGAAGGTCTGGCCGAGCGATTCCTGCAGCTTGGCGGACACGGTGCGGGCGGTGATGTCGGAAGAGCCGCCGGGCGTGAACGGGACCACGACGGTGACGGGCCTTTCCGGGTATTGCTGAGCGACGACGGTGCCCGCGAACAGGACGGCAGTGGCCGCGAGGGCGGCTCTCAGGGTGGTTTTCATCGGTCTTCTCCTCCTTCGGGTGGTCTTAGGGATGGGTTCAGGCCGCGATGCGGCCGGCGAGCGAGCGGTCGTGCGCGAGCAATGCCGCGGCGGCGGACTTTACCGGCGCGCGCTCCGGGGTCGCGAGGTTGGAGAGCATCGGCAGGATCGGTCCCATGTCGGTGATCCCGGCGAGCGAAACCGCGTCATGCAGCACGCGGATCGGACCGAGGGCGTCACGCTGGTCCTCGAGCGGGATATAGGCGGCGCGCAGGCGCTGCGCCTCGGCGTATTCCCCGGCCTGGAGGTGCCGCAGGATGCGCATCGACCCGCGCGGCCCCACGCACACCGAGCCGGAGGTGAAGGCGCGCAGGCCGAATTCGCGCCAGTGGACGATGGCGGGGCGCTCGCCGATGCCGCTGATGACGAGGTGGGGATCCACCACGCGCACTAGCTCCGCGAGGTAGTCGTCCTTGGCCGGATCGGCGCGGACGATCGCGTACTTGATCGCGCACACGACTCCGTCGCGCACCAGCGAGCCCAGGGTGGCGGGCTCGATGTAGCCCATGCCCTTCACGTAGGCGATCACGGGCTTGCCGAGCCGGTTGGCGAAGCGCTCGAGCGACGTCGCCACGCCCCGGTCGTTGGACGGGTGCCCGAACGGCAACGCCATGGCGGTGGGAAAGGCGCGCTCGCGCAGCATCGCGGCCTGGTCCATCAGCTTGCCGTAGTCCGCGCCCGCCGCTGGGATCACCCAGGTGTCGCGTCCCGCGGCGCCCTCGAGGAAGTCGAGCGTGGCCGCGAATTCCGACAGGGGCAGGTGGTAGAAGTTGGCGTTGCCGCCGTACATGAGGGTGCGCACGCCGCCGTCTTCGAGGTGGCGGATCAGCGCCGCGTTGGCATCGGGCGCGAGCGAGAGGTCGGCGCGGCGCGCGAGCGGCGGCACCGAGAGCACCGAGGCCGCGAGGTCGGCGGCGGTGACGGAAGTGGTCTTCAAGGCAACTCCGGGAGGGGATGGAAAGTGCCCGTCATGGTAGCGCTACCATCGACGTTGCGTCAACGCGATCATGCGCTCGCCCGGGGCACGATCTGGAAGCCCAGGTCGACCACGTGGTGCTCGATGGGGCGGCCTTCGGCGCGGTCGATCACGAACGCGGCGGCCTTGCGCCCGATTGCCGTGCCGTCGATGCGCACGGTGGTGAGGGCGGGGCTCGCGTCGGCGGCGAAGTTGTTGTCGCCGAAGCCCACGACGCGCAGCCGGCCCGGCACGTCGATCCCGCGCACGGCAGCCTCGGTGAGCGCCCCCAGGGCCATCATGTCCGAGCTGCAGAACACCGCATCGAGGTCCGGGTGACGCTCGAGGAGCGCCGCAAGCGAGCGCCGACCCGCACCGAGGGTCGTCGGAGTGGGGACTAACGCTGCCGGGACTTCGTTCACGCCGGCGCGGGCGACCCCCGCCGTGAAGCCCTCCCGGCGTAGCCCCGCCCGGAGGTCGTCGGCGGAAATGATCCCGGGCTTCCGGCAACCGCGAGTGAGCAGATACTCCGCAACGGAAAGTCCCACCTTTTCATGGGAGAAGCCCACCACCATGTCGATCGGCGTGGGGGTCAGGTCCCAGGTCTCCACCACCGGGATGCCGGCCGCGCCGAGCCGCCGGCGCACCTCCGGGGAATGCATGATGCCGGTGACGATGATGCCGTCCGGGCGCCGCCCGATGATGGCGTCGAGCAGCGCCTCCTCGCGCTCGGTGCCGTATCCGCTCTGGCCGAGCATCACCTGGTAGCCGGCCTCGGAGAATGCCTCGGTCATGGCCTGGACCGTCTCCAGGAACACCGGGCTCGCGATCGTCGGGACCAGGACGGCGACCAGGCGGCTGCGGCTCGACGCCAACCCGCCCGCCACGCGGTTGGGGACGTAGCCGGTGCGCGCGACCGCTTCCCGCACGCGCGCCAGCGTCTCGGCCGTCAGCTGCTCCGGGGTGTTGAGGGCCCGGGAAACGGTGATGGGGGAAACCCCCGCGAGGCGCGCCACGTCGGTGAGCGTGAGGCCTGCCCCGCGGCGGCGGCCGCGCCGGGCGCGGGATGGGGAGGGCTCGGGCATGGCCCGATTGTGGCACGAAATGATATCGCTATCATCGCGTCACTCGCCCCCGGGCATTCTCGAGGAGGTGGTACACGGGCACGGTGAACAACACCACGATCAGGTAGCGCACCACGTGGGCGGCGGTGACGAAGGCGACCCCGATGCGCAGCACTTTGGCGGTGATGGTCATCTCCGCGATGCCGCCGGGGGCCGCGGCGAGGAGGGCGGTTCCGAGGTAGGCGCCGCTGGTGGCGGCGATGCCCCATCCGACCAGGGCGGCCAGGCCCAGCATGAGCGCGATCGACGGCAGGAGCGCCGCGGCGAAGCGCGGCGCGGCCGAGAGGAAGCTGCGCTCGAAGCGGGAGCCGAGGTTGAGGCCCAGCATCACCTGGGCCACGTTGGTCATCCAGGTCGGCACCGAGGAGAGCTCGACCCCCCCGGCGGTGAGCGCCGTGGTTAAGAAAAGCGGCCCCATGGTAAAGGCGGTCGGGGCCCGGAGGTGCTTCGCCACGAGGCCGGCCACCACGTTCAGGGCGATGAGAAGGGCGAGGCCTCCGGCATCGAACGGCACGCGCACCGGGCGATAGTCCTCGGTTGCGGAAAAGCCCGCGAGGGTGATGCCGGCCGGGATCAGGCTCACGACCATCATCATGCGCATCGAGTGGGCGAAGGCGACCCGCTCGGGGAGCGCGCCGTAGCGCTCGCCCATCGCCGCCATGTCCGCCGCTCCGCCGGGCATGCTGCCGAAGTAGGCCGTCGCCCGATCGACCCCGGCAAGCCGCGCCAGCAGCAGCGCGCTGGTGGCGCCGTAGCCGATGGCGGCGAAGCCGAGGAAGATGAACCAGGGCCAGTAGGTGGCGACTTCCCGCAGCACCGGCACGGTGAAATAGAGCCCCAGGGACATGCCGACCACGAGCATGCCGCCGTCGCGTCCTCCGGGAAGGGTCTCCAGCGGCGCGCCGGCCATTTTGAGCGCCGCCATCGCGAACAGCGGCCCGATCATCCACGGCAGCGGCGTGCCCAGCCAGGCGCAAAGGGCGCCGCCGGCGATTCCGGCGGTGAGCCCGGCGGCGATGCGCGCGGGCCTCGGGAGGCGGTCCAATTCGGGGGTGGCTTCGTGGGGGCTGAAACGGCTATAATTTTATGCTTTCCCGGGCCGCTTCCTCCACGCCCGGGGGTAACAACGGCCTGGTAGCTCAGTTGGTAGAGCAGCGGATTGAAAATCCGTGTGTCGGTGGTTCAATTCCGCCCCAGGCCACCAAATCTTCAAACGAAATTGGCCCGCATGCGCGGGCCAATTTCGTTTGGGCGCCGGCCAAGGGCCCGGCGAGGTGGGCGTAGTGGGAGGGCGGCAGCTCTTTCATCCAGATTCGGGATGGTCCCAATTCGCCCCCCGCCGGTTTCCGGTTGCCCGACGGGTAGACTTTACGGACAATGGCTTCCTGCCGGCCCATAACTAGAACGATGAACGTCTCTCCCCGCCGCTACGCCAATGCCGTCGTCCTCCAGGTCCAGGGTCGGCTCGACCAGGACACGTGCGACAGCTTCCGCGGCGACCTGATGGGGCATGTGGAGACCGTCGCGCGCGATGGCGGCGCCATCGTGCTGGACCTTTCGGGCATGGAATACGTCTCGAGCGCGGGGCTGCGCTGTTTCATGCTCGCGTCGCGCCAGGCCAAGGCGCAGCAGGGCAAGATCTTCGTGGCGGCCTTGCAGCCGATGGTGCGCGAGATCTTCGAGATCAGCCATTTCAACCTGGTGTTCCAGGTTTTCCCCACGGTGCGGGAGGCACTCGGCGCGGTCTCCGCCGAAGCCGCCGGCGCCTACGAGAAGGGATAGTTCCTTGCGCATCCGCTTCTGGGGTACCCGCGGCTCCATCCCGGTGGCGCTCACGTCCGCCGACATCCGCGACCGGCTCGCCCAGGCGCTGTTCCAGGCCTCGGGCAAGACCTTCGCCTCCTATGAGGATGCCCACGCCTACGCGAGCGCGGAGCTCGACTTCTCGCTCACGCACACCTTCGGCGGC
The DNA here is from genome assembly GCA_038318025.1 of Burkholderiales bacterium. Lineage (GTDB taxonomy): Bacteria > Pseudomonadota > Gammaproteobacteria > Burkholderiales > Usitatibacteraceae > Usitatibacter. The sequence continues at coordinate 13,279 of JBBQBW010000005.1, forward strand.
CACACGCCCTGCGTCGAGATCGAGATTCCCGGCGAGCAGTACTTCGTGTGCGATATGGGCAGCGGCGCGCGGCCCTTCGGGCAGCACGTGTTCGCCAAGCAGTCGCGCCGCCCCTCGGTGGTCAACGTGTTCATGTCCCACGTGCACTGGGACCACATCATGGGCTTTCCCTTCTTCGGGCCGGCCTACGTTCCCGGGCACAAGATCCGCATTCACGGCTGCCACGACGTGGTTGAGCAGGCCATCCGGCTGCAGCAGTCGCCGCCGTGTTTCCCGGTGGGCTTCGACCAGCTCGGCGCCACCATCGAGTTCGTGAAGCTCGAGGTCGACAAGCCCTACGAGGTGGGCGGGCTCACGGTGACGCCCCACCTGCAGCTGCACTCCGGCGACTCGTTCGGCTTCCGCTTCGAGCACGGCGGCAAGTCGGTGGTGTATTCGACCGATTCGGAGCACAAGCTCGAGAACCGCGCCGAGGCCGAGAACTTCGCCGACTTCTTCCGCGAGGCCGACGTGGTGATCTTCGACGCCATGTACGCGCTCGCCGAGGCCATCAGCGTGAAGGCTGACTGGGGCCATTCGAGCAACATCGTTGGCGTCGAGCTCTGCCAGATGGCGCGCGCCAAGCACCTGGTGCTGTTCCACCACGAGCCGGCCAACAACGACGCGACGCTCGAGGGGCTCCTCAAAGAGGCGCGCCGCTTCGAGGAGCTCACCCGCGGCGACCACCTGCTCAAGGTGTCCGCCGCCTACGACGGCCTGGAGATCGATCTCTGAACGCCCAGGGCGGCCTGCGCGTCCTCGCGCTGGTGCTGCTCGCCGCCCTATCCCTGTTCCTTGCGTTCGCACCCACGGCGATGGGGCTGCGCTACGCGGTGTTCGACCGCTACCAGCGCATCTTCCCGGCCGAGCGCCTGTCGTCGCCGGTGACCATCGTCGCGATCGACGAGACGTCCCTCGAGCGCTACGGCCAATGGCCGTGGCCGCGTACGCGGCTGGCCGAGATGGTGAATCGGCTGCGGGAACTGGGGGCCGCGAGCGTGGGCCTGGACATCGTGTTTCCCGAGTCGGATCGCGTCTCGCCGGGGGCCATCGCGCGATTGGTGCCGGGCCTGCCGCCCGAGGCGGTGCGCGCGCTGGAGGCGCTGCCCTCCAACGACCAGCGCTTCGCCGACGCGATGCGGCAGCACGGCGGCGTGGTGCTGGGCCTGGGCACCGAAGACACCGCGCGTTCGCAACCCGTCCTCAAGGCCGCGCCGGTGGTGATGGATGCGTCGATCGCCGCGAGCATCGCCGAGCATCCGGCCTACATCGGTTCGGTCGAGCCGATCGACTCCGCCGCCGCCGGCCGCGGGCTGATGAATTCGGGCGCCCTGGACCAGGTGGTGCGGGTGGTGCCGCTGGTGGCGAGGGTGAGGGGCGTCGTGGTGCCGGCCCTGGGAGTCGAGTCGTTGCGGGTGGCGCTTGGCGCCGGCATCCGGATCGCCGCCGGATCCCACGGCGTGGGACAGCTCTCGATGGGCGACTACCGGACGCCGATGCTTGAGGACGGCTCCACGTGGTTGCGCATGGGCCGCCACGACGAGACGCGCTTCGTGTCGGTCGCCGAGGTGCTGGATGGCAAGCCCGACCCCGACCGCTTCAAGGACAAGGTGGTGCTGGTGGGCATCTACGGCCTCGGGACTTTCGACTTCAAGACCACGCCGCTGGGCGAGTTCGTCCCCGGGGTGGAGGTCCACGCACAGGTGGTCGAGAACATCTTCAACGGGGTGCACCTCACGCGCCCGGCGATCGCCACGCCGATCGAAGCGGCGGTCCTGGTGCTGCTGGGCCTGGTGCTGATCGCGTTGGTGCCGCGCATGAGTGCGCTCGCCAGCATCCACATGGTGCTCGGAATGGTGATCGTGCTGTTCGGGGCCGGGATGATCGCGTTCCTGCACTTCGACCTCTTGCTCGACCCGGCCTGGCCGTCGATCGGGCTGCTCTCGGTGTTCGCCACCGCCGTGGTGGGCACGCTTTCGGAGACCGAGAAGCAGCGCCGCCAGCTGCGCGACCAGGCCGCGCGCATGGCGGGCGAGGTGGATGCCGCGCGGCGCATCCAGATGGGCCTGCTGCCCAACCCGCGCGAGACGCTCGGCAGCGACCGGCGCTTCGCGCTCGCCGCGGCGCTGGAGCCCGCGCGCACCGTGGGCGGGGATTTCTACGACTGCTTCATGATCGATCCGGACCGGCTGTTCTTCGTGGTGGCCGACGTGTCGGGCAAGGGGCTGCCCGCCGCGCTCTTCATGGCCTCGGTCAAGTCCCACACCAAAAGCTCGGCGCTGCGGATCGCCGGCCCGGTGGGCGAGATGCTCTCCCACGCCCAGGGCGAGATCGAGCGCGAGAATCCGGAGCAACTCTTCGTCACCGCGTTCGCCGGCGTGCTCGACGTCAATACCGGCGAGCTGCAGCTCGCCAACGCCGGCCACGAGCCGCCCTTCGCCCGAACCCAGCGCGGGGCGCCCGAGCGGCTCGCCATCGCCGGCGGCCCGCCGCTCTGCGTGATGGAGGGGTTCGAATACCCGACCTCCGTGCGCCAGCTCGCGCGCGGTGAGTGGCTATGCATAGTGACCGACGGTGTGACCGAGGCGATGAACCCGGCGCTCGAGTTCTTCGGCGGCGAGCGCCTGCGCACGACGCTGTCGTGGATGCCGGAGGACGTGACGCCCGACGATCTGGTGGCGAAGGTTCGGGCCGACCTCGAGCGCTTCACCGCCGGGGCCGAGGCGGCCGACGACGTGACGCTGCTCGCGCTGCGCTGGTGGGGGAACGCGTCATAGTTAGGGCAGAAGTGTGGCTACCGATTTACGCGAGCCGTGATTCACCGAATTGCAAGGCCTGGCCTGCGCCGGGAGGGTTTGTGGATAGTCCGCGTGCTGGCACGCACTCTCAGTACGACAAGATCAACGCGCAGACCGTGTGAGGACATCAATGGACGGGCGCGATTCGCCTGAAGGTGATCGACTCGATGTTGTCGTCACCCTGGCCGAGGCCTACGAGGCACGGCATTTCCCTCTGGATTTGCCCGACCCGGTGGCCGCCATCAAGTTCGTCATGGAGCACCGCGGCCTTTCGGTACAGGATCTCGTGCCCTACATCGGCCGGTCCAATCGCGTCCACGAGATTCTCAGCCACAAGCTACCGCTTGCGATGGCCATGGCGTGGAAGCTGCACCGGGGGCTTTGGAATTCCGGCCGAGGCGCTGATTCGGCCGGCTGCTCTGACTGCGACTGCTAGCGGACGTTGATCTCGACGCGGCGGTTGCGGGCTTCCGAGACGTTCTCGTCGGTTGGCACCAGCAGCTCGCGCTTGCCGCGCCCCGCCGCCTGGACCCGCTCGCCCGGAATGCCCAGCGTCACCAGCATCTCGCGCAGGCGCTCGGCGCGCTGCAGCGACAGACGGTCGTTGAAGGGGAGGCTGCCCACGGTGTCGGTGTGCCCGATCACCACGATGTCCGGCAGCGGCCGGCGCTTCAGCTCGCCGAACATCTTGTCCAGCTCCGCCTTCGAATCGCTCGTGAGCTCGTCCTTGCCCTCCAGGAAGTAGAGGGTGAAGCTCGCGGGCTTGCCCGGCAGGGCGGCCAGGGTGGGTCCGAAGGCCTCGCGCACCTGCGCCTCGGTGAGCCGGGTGCTTTCCAGGGCGCCATCGGCGCGCACACGCTGGGCGCCGTAGGGGGTATCGATGACGCGGGTCTCGGCGCCGCGCTGCACGGCGATGGAGCCAACATGCCCGGTTCCGTTGGGAATGACCGCGAAAAGCTCCGTCGCCACGGGTGGCGGCACGGTCGCGCATCCGGCGGCAAGCGCCGCCAGCAGTGCCGCTGCGAAGCGAATCAAGTCGTGGCCTTCAGCGCTTTGCCGCGGGCTCGTCCACCTGCACCACGAACTCGGTGCCGCGCACGCCCATCACCGCCGACGGGGTGCGGATTTTCATGGATTCGGGGGACTGCTTGACCATCTTGCCCGACACCGCGGCGAGGCGCCCCTGGCGCAGGTTGCCCTCGAAATGGCCGGCGTGCGTGGTGGAGTCGAAGCTGTACTTGTCGATCGCGAACACGCTGTTGGGGCCGACCGAAACGAGGCTGTTGTCGGTGAAGGTGATGCCCGCGGAGCCATCGGCGCCCGTCAGGATCACGTCCGAGGCCTGCAGCCCCGTGCCGACGGCTGCGGGCATCTTGGCCGCGCCGCGCTGGATCTGGACCGAGCCCTTGGCGACCTTGATGAGGCCGATATCGGCCGCCATCGCCGGGGCCGCGAGGGCCAGCGCCGCCACTGCAAACAGGATGTTCCGCATGTTGTTCTCCTTGCCTTTCGGCTGAATATGCGCCCCTATAATGCCGCATCACCCGCCGGAGCGCTTGTGAACGCCGTCACAACCAGAGTAGGGATGTTTACGTCGCGCCTGGACCAGTGGAAGCATGCGCGGGGGTTCATCGAGGATTTCTGCCGTTCGGCGCGGGTGGAGCGGGATTCCTGCCTCAAGGCCAACCTGGTGATCGAGGAGCTCTTCCTCAACACGGTGAAGCACGGCCACCGCGGCGGCAGCAATGCCCCGGTGTGGATCACCCTCTCGGCGGAAGGCGAGCGCGTCTCCCTCACCTACGAAGACCGCGCGCCGCCCTTCAATCCGTTCGCGAGCGCCACCCGCGAGATGCTCGAGGCCCTGGCCGAAACGCGGCGCGAGGGCGGGCTCGGGGTGCTGCTCGCCCACGGCCTCACCGCCGCGAGCGACTACAGCTACATCTTCGGCCGCAACCGCATCCAGCTCACGCTGTCGTAGGGGGCTAGAGCGCCGTGCGCGCCCTCCAGAGCTCCGGAAACAGCTCCACCTCCAGCACCCGGCGCAGGTAGCCCACGCCCGAGGTGCCGCCAGTGCCGCGCTTCATCCCGATGATCCGCT
>JBBQBW010000006.1:0-17706 GCA_038318025.1 Burkholderiales bacterium
GGATATTCGCCGGCTTGATGTCGCGGTGGATCACGCCGTTCTGGAACGCGTAGTCGAGCGCGCGGCACATCTTGAAGATCACCAGCACCGCCTGGCGCACCGGCAGCAGGTTGGTCTCGGTGCAGAATTTCTTGAGCGAGCCCCCCGGCACGTACTCCATCACGATGTAGCGCAGGTCGCCCTCGAAGACCGCGTCGTACACGCCGACGATGTTGGGGTGGTTCAGCTTGCCGGCGAGCGAGGCCTCGTTGAGGAATAACTTCTCGAAGCGATTGGCCTCCTCCTCCCCCATGTCGGCATCGGTCTTGTGGACCTTGACCGCGACCTGGCGGTCGTTGAAGGGGTCTTCGGCGAGGTAGACGTCGGCGGATGCACCCTGCCCGAGATCCGACAGGATGTTGTACTTGCCGATTTTGGAGGGGCGGGACACGTCGTGGCGTGGAGTATTCGGCGGGAAGCCTTTGTTTTCCCGAGTTTAACCGATCGCCCCTAGCCATGCTCGCGCAGCAGCGCGCGCGCGAGGCCCTCGAACTCGTCCCGGCTGCCCGAGGTGACGGGCAGGATCGCGGCCCCCTGGGCGTCGCGGTAGTTGCGCAACAGCGACCGCCGGTAGGCGGGGTCGTAGTGGTTGTCGAGGAGGTCGGCCACCAATTCCTCCCACCGCCCTGCCGCCATGTGGTCCTTCCAGGCCGCGAGGCGCTCCTTGCCGTGCAGGTCCTTGAGGTGATCGAGTTTGGCGGCGAGGGCCACCGGATCCTTCACGAAATGATCGTAGTCATCGATCAGCAGCCGCACGCGCGTCGGGGCGTCAGCTTCGATGCGGAAGCAGCGCGCGGCGCGCATGTACGCGATGAGCGCCTCGGGCACGCGCAGGTTGCCCACCTTGCGGCTCTCCGACTCCACGTACACCGGGCGGGCGCGCTCGAAGCCCGAGAGCGCCGTCCAGATCGCGGTCTCGAAGCATTTCTGGCTCGGCTGCGGCGCGTCGGGGAGGTCGCCCAGCACCGAGCCCCGATGGGCGGCAAGCACCTCGAGGTCGAGCACCTGGGCGCCCACCTCGGCCAGCGATTCCAGCAGCCGGCTCTTGCCCGTGCCGGTGGCTCCGCACACCACGTGGAAGCGGATGCGCCCGGGGAGCGTCTCCAGGTCCTTCACCACCTGCTGCCGGAACGCCTTGTAGCCGCCGCGAAGGCGATGGGCATTCCACCCCACCTGCCGCAGGATGTGCGCCATGGCGCTCGAGCGCCCGCCGCCGCGCCAGCAGTAGACGAGCGGCCGCCAGTTGCGCGGCATCTCGGCGAAGAGCGTCTCGATGAGGCGGGCGATGCTGCGCGCGGCGATCGGTGCGCCCACGCGCTTCGCGTCGAACGCGGATTGCTGCTTGTAGATGGTGCCCACCTGGATGCGTTCGTCGTCATCGAGCGTGGGCGCATTGATGGCGCCGGGCAGGTGGTCCTCGGCGAATTCCGACGGGGTGCGGGCATCGATGATGGCGTCGAAGGCCTGGAGCTCCTGCAGGGTGACGGGGGTCTCGACCCAGGCCTCGGTGCGGTCGCGGTGCAGCGGCAGTTCGTTCACTTCGCGACCCTGCGCAGGATCGGCTCCAGCACCGGCCAGACGTTGTCGAGCACGCGCGGCTGGGTGCTCGCCACGGGGTGCAGCTGGTCGGCCTGGAAGAGCTCCGGCTTGTCGGCGATGCCCTCGAGGAGGAACGGCACCAGCGCCACGCGGTTCGCCCTCGCCACTTCCGCGTAGGCCTCGCGAAACTCGCGCGCGTAATCGATGCCATAATTCGGGGGAATCATGAGGCCCACGAGTACCGGCTCCACGCGCGCGGCGCGGGCCAGCCGGATCATCTGCTCCAGGTTGGACCGGATCGCCGCCACCGGTTGCCCGCGCAGGGCATCGTTGGCGCCAAGGGCGATCACCACCGCGGCGGGCTTGTGGCGCTTCAAGTCGCCCGGCAGGCGGCGCAATCCGCCGGCGGTGGTCTCGCCGGAGATGCTGCCGTTCACCACTTGCCAGGGCAGCTTCGAGCGCGCGATGCGCTCGCCGAGCAGGTGGACCCACCCCTGGCTGGCTTGCAGGCCGTAGGCCGCGGACAGGCTGTCGCCGAAGACGAGCAGCGTTCGCGGCGCGGCCTGGGCATGGGCGGCGAGCGAAAGGACGAGTACCAGGAAGGTTCTGCGGATCACGAAGGGAGCGGGATGGGTGCGGTGGAACAGGTGATTGTGAAGGCTCAGGGCCTAACCAAACAAGTCGAGACGCCGGACCACGTGCTCACGATCGTCCGCGACGCGGACTTCGAGGTGCGCGCCGGCGAGTCGGTGGCGATCCTGGGCGCCTCGGGCTCGGGCAAATCGACCCTGCTGGGATTGCTCGCCGGGCTCGACGTTCCCTCGTCGGGCACGGTGTCGATCGCGGGCGAGGAGTTGTTCGCGCTGAATGAAGACGGCAGGGCGCGCCTGCGTGGCCAGATGGTGGGCTTCGTGTTCCAGTCGTTCCAGCTCCTTCCGGCGCTCACGGCACTGGAGAACGTGATGTTGCCCCTCGAATTGAACGGCGGCGGCGACGCCGCGGGCCGCGCCCGCCTGGTGCTGGAGCGCGTGGGCCTCGGCGAGCGACTCGGCCACTACCCGCGGCAGCTCTCCGGGGGCGAGCAGCAGCGCGTGGCGGTGGCGCGGGCGTTCGTGACCGAGCCGCGGCTCCTCTTCGCCGACGAGCCCACGGGCAACCTCGATTCGGTCACCGGCGAGCACATCATCGAGCTGCTGTTCAAGATGAACCGCGAGAGCGGTACCACGCTGGTGCTGGTGACCCACGACGCGGACCTGGCCAGGCGCTGCGACCGGCGGATCCATATTTCCGCCGGGGCGATCACGCATGAGGACTGAGCGCGTGGGTGCGAGCGGGGGGCTTTACCACGGAGACACGGGGAACACGGGGGGTGGCACGGGAAAAGCGTGTCCTATGTTCGTGGCTGCGGCAACCATCCGACATCCCGAAACGGTCCTCCGTGCCTCCCCCGTGTTCTCCGTGTCCCCCGTGGTGAAGCTCCCGTCCAATAAGCGATGAAGAACTTCCGGCTCGCGATGCGCATGCTGCGCCGCAACTGGGCGGCGGGCGAGCTGCGCGTGCTGCTGGTGGGCCTCCTCATCGCGGTGGCGAGCGTCACTACCGTGGGCTTCTTCGCCGACCGCGTGCAGGGCGCGCTCGATCGCCAGGCCAACGAGCTCCTCGGCGGCGACCTGGTGCTGGTCGCCGACCAGCCGATTGCGCCCGCCTTCGAGGCGTCCGCGCGCGGCGCGGGGCTCACGCTCGCCCGCACGCGCACCTTCCCCAGCATGGTCTCGTCCGAAGGCGGCGTGAACCTCGCGGAGATCAAAGCGGTTTCGGAAGGCTTTCCGTTGCGCGGCAAACTTCGCGTGGTGGATGCCATCGGCGCTCCGGAGCGCGAGGTCGCCGGCGCGCCGAAGCCCGGCACGACGTGGATCGCTGTGGCGCTCGCGGCGCGCCTCGCGCTCAAGGCCGGCGACACGCTCCAGGTCGGGCGGGCGAAGCTCACCGTGGCGCAGATCGTGACCCGTGAGCCGGACAGTGTCCTCGACTACTTCGGAATCGCGCCGCGGGTGCTGATGAACGAGGCCGACCTGGCCGCCACGGGCCTGGTCCAGCTGGGCAGCCGCGTGACCCACCGCCTGCTGGTGAGCGGCGAAGACGCGGCGGTGCAGCGCTTCCGCTCCGAATCCCAGCCGCAGCTGCAGCGTGGCCAGCGGCTCGAGGGCGTGCGCGACGCGAGGAGCGAGGTGCGCACGGCGCTGGACCGCGCGCAGAGCATCGAGGGCCTCGCCACGCTGCTTTCCGTGATCCTGTCTTCGGTGGCGGTGGCGCTCGCCGCGCGCCGCTTCTCCCAGCGCCAGGTGGACGCGGCGGCGATGATGCGCTGCCTCGGCGCCTCGCAGCTAAGCATCTTCGCGCTGCATGCGTGGCAGTTCATCGTCCTTGGCGCGGTGGCTTGCGTCGCCGGAAGCCTCGTGGGTTACGGCGCCCAGGCGATCCTGGCGCAGTGGCTGGCGGCGTTCTTCACCGTCGCGCTGCCGTTGCCGGGACCGGTACCGGCGTTGCGGGGCGCGGTGATCGGCTTCGTGCTGCTGCTGGGCTTCACCTTGCCACCGCTGCTCAAGCTGCGCCAGGTGTCGACACTGCGCGTGCTGCGCCGGGACATGGCGGCCGCGGAGCCCGTCAGCACCGCCGCCTTCCTGCTCGGCATGGCGGCCCTGGCGGGCCTCATCGTCTGGCAAGCGGGGGACCTCAAGATGGGGGCGATCGCCGTGGGAGGATTCGCGGCGGCGCTCGCCGTTGCGGCGGTCGCGGGCTACGCGCTGATCCGGCTGGTGTCGCGCCTGCGGGGTGTGGCCTCGGGCCCATGGCGTTACGGCCTCGCCAACCTGCGCCGCCGCACCTGGGCGAGCCTGGTGCAGGTGATGGCGCTGGGCTTGGGCCTCATGGCGATGCTGATGCTCACGCTGGTGCGCACCGACCTGGTCACCAAGTGGCAGCAGTCGATGCCGGCGGACATGCCCAACCGCTTCGCGATCAACATCCAGGACGACCAGCTGGCCGACGTGAGGGCGCATTTCGGGGCCCTCGGGCTCTCCACTCCAGACCTCTATCCGATGATCCGCGGACGCCTCACGAAGATCAACGACAAGGCGGTGGCGCCCGCGGGCTACGAGGATGCGCGTGCCCGCCGGCTGGCCGAGCGCGAATTCAACCTCTCGTGGAGCGAGCGCGTGCGGCCCGACAACATGGTCGTGGCCGGCCGGTTCTGGGAGCCGTCGGCCACCGACGCGCAGTATTCGGTGGAGGAGGGCATCGCCAAGGCGCTCGGCATCGCCATCGGCGACACCCTCACGTTCGAGGTGGGCGGTACCCCCTTCCCGGCGAAGGTGACGAGCCTGCGCAAGGTCGATTGGGACTCCTTCAAGCCCAACTTCTTCGTGATCGCGAGCCCGACGGTGCTGAAGGATTACCCGGCGAGTTGGATCACGAGTTTCCGCCTGCCTTCGGCACGCGAGGAGGTGGTCGGGGACCTGGTGCGCAAGTTCCCCAACGTGAGCGTGATCGACCTCTCGGCGATCATCGCGCAGTTCCAGCGCATCACCGACCAGGTGTCGCGCGCGGTCGAATTCGTGTTCCTGTTCGCCATCGCCGCGGGCCTGGTGGTGCTGTTCGCCGCCATCAGCTCCACCCAGGACGAGCGCGTGTTCGAGGGCGCGATCCTCCGGACCCTCGGGGCAAGCCGCCGCCAGCTCGCGACCCTGCAGCTCGCGGAGTTTCTCGCCATCGGGCTCCTGTCCGGCACCGTGGCCGCCGCGGGCGCCGTGGGGCTCGCGATGGTGCTGTCCGATCGGGTGCTCGGCATTCCCTACGAGTTCCACTGGCTGGTGCCGACGCTCGGGCTCGCCATCGGCGGCATCGGGGTGGCGCTGGCGGGGCTCATCGGCACGCGCCGCGCGGTGAACTCCCCGCCGCTCGCCACCATTCGCGCCCTCGGGTAACCCGAGAGGGAAGACCTTAGGGGACAGACCACCAATTGCACTTGATGAAACGACAGTTTCATCCTCCGCAATTGGTGGTCTGTCCCCTAAGGTCTCAACGCAGATCCCCGGGAATAGATCAGAGCTTCCCTACCTAGCCCAGCGCCCCGGGGTGGCGCGCGATGAAGCGCGCGATGCGCGGCGGCTCGGCGCCGACGTGGAACGCGTAGCGCGCCGCCTGGTTCGCCTCGTCGGACCCGGTGAAGCGATCGAAGCGCCGCAGGTAGTCGGCCCAGGTGTCGCAGGCGAAGTATTCGACGAATCGCCCCGGCGTCTGCACGTCCTCGAAGAGGCCCCAGGAGACCGCGCCGTGCCGCAGGCGGATGCCGCGGCTGTCGGCCATCATCGCCTCGAATTCCTCGCCGCGCGCCGGATCGATCAGGTACTCGATGGTGCACATCACCGGGCCTTCCTCAGGCTGCAGAGGGATGGCGGGCACCGGCTCCTGCCACGGATGGGTGGGGGTGAGGTCCTCGTCGCCCGTTCCCTCGAGCGGCAGGTGGTGGGTGAGGGCGAGGGCCACCAGCGCGCTCACGGCGGAGAAGGTGATGCTGAGCGGCACGCCGGCGGTCGCGGCGAGCGTGCCCCAGGCGAAGGCGCCCGCCGCGGTGCTGCCCATGATCGCCATCTGGTAGATCGACATGCCGCGCGCCCGAACCCAGTTGGGGAGCGCCATCTGCGCGGCGGTGGTCACCGAGTTGGCGACGAAGATCCAGGCGATGCCGCCCACGAACATGGCGGGCGCGGCGACCCAGACGTTGGGCGAGAACACCACGGCGATGGTGGTCAGTGCCTGCACGATGGTGCCGCCCGCCGCCAGGCGGCTGCGGTTCCAGCGCGGGCGCAGCCGCGGCAGTTGCGTCACGCCGAAGATTGCGCCCGCCCCGAGGGCCGCGAGGAGGATTGCGTAGGTGCGCGCGCCATCGGTGTCGCTGGGGCCGTGCATCGACTTCGCCACCAGGGGGAGGAGGGCGATCAACGCGGTCGAGTGGAAGAAGAAAGCGGTAGAGCGGGTGATGGCGTGGCGCATGCGCTGCGACTCGCGCACGTACTGCCAGCCCAGGCGCATCGCGCCGATGAAGCGCTCGCCCGGCAGCACCGAGGGCTTGCTCTCGCGCTTCCAGCGCAAGAGCACGACAGCGGCCATCACCGAGAGCGCGAAGTTGAGCGCGAACACCCATTCGCTGCCGGCGGTGGAGATGATGACGCCGGCCAGCAGCGGCCCCACCACGCGGGAGATGTTCATCGCCACGCCGTTCAGCGCGAGCGCCGTCGGCAGCTGCGCTCTCGGCACCACCTCGGGGATGATGGCGGCGAAAACCGGCCAGCGCATCGCGAGCCCCACGCCGTTCAGTCCCACCAGCAGCAGCAGGGTCGGCGCCGTGAGCCAGCCCATGATCGAGGCCACGTAGAGGAGGGCTGCGTTGGCCGCTAGCCACACCTGGGTGATGATGAAGTAGCGGCGCCGGTCGACGATGTCCGCCAGCGCGCCGCTCGGCAGCCCGAGCAGGAACACCGGCAGCGCCGAGGCGGTCTGCACCATCGCGATCAGGGTGGGGGAGGTGGTGAGCGACGTCATGCGCCAGGCGGCCGCCACGTCGTTCATCCACATCGAGATGTTGGCCGCGACCCAGACGAACCAGAGCATCCGGAACGTGGGCTCGCGAAGCGGCTCCCACGCCGAGGCGCGGGGGGCCTTCGCTTCTTCCGGGATTCCGAGGTTCTCGCCGCTCATCTACAGGCCGAATTTTCGATTGTGAGAGTATCACCCGATGACGAGCCGCGTCCCGTTCCATCCCTCGCCGTACCTGCTCCTCACGCTCGCCTCGCTCTTCTGGTCGGTCAACTGGGTGATCGGGAAAGCGCTGGTGGGCATCGTCTCCCCGCTGGCGCTCACTTTCTTCCGCTGGTTCGTGGCGGTGGCGGTGATGCTGCCCTTCGCCTGGCCGCAGATCCGCGCGCATTGGCCCGTGATCCGCGCCAACGCGAGGCGCATCGCCTGGCTGGGTTTCTGGGGCACGGGTCTGCACAACGCCTTCGGGTACGTGGGCCTGCAGTACACCACCGCGACCAACGGCGTGATGCTGAACAGCTCCATTCCGATCCTCATCATCCTGCTGGGCTGGGTGGTGTACCGCGACACCATCACGCGGCTGCAGGCGCTCGGCGTCGCGGTCTCGATGGCCGGGGTATTAACCATCCTGATGCGCGGCGACCCCGCGGTGCTGGCGGACCTGTCGCTCAACCGCGGCGACCTGATCCTGCTGGTGGGGATGATCTTCTGGGCGGCGTACACGGTGTTCCTGCGGTTGAAGCCCGCGCAGATCCCAGGGCTCGCGATGCTCGCCTGCTGCGGCGTCGTGGGGCTCGCCCTGCTGCTGCCGCTCTTCGTGATCGAGATGCTGTTCTTCGAGGGCCGCGTCACGATCACGCCCGTTACCGTGGGGGCGCTGCTCTACGTGGGGATCTTTCCCTCGTTCGTGGGCTACATCTTCTGGAATCGCGGCGTGGCGGAGGTGGGGTCCAATCGCGCGGGGATCTTCGTGCACCTCATGCCCGCGTTCGGCAGCCTGCTCGCGTGGCTGTTCCTCGATGAGCGCATCTACGCGTACCACCTGGTGGGGATCGGGTTGATCCTGGCGGGGATTGCGCTCACGGCCCGGAATCCGCGATCGCTGCCGGAGGCGGGGCCTGAGTAGGTTGTTCCAGCGCTTTGCGCCCGGGCCCAGGCCGGGCAAAGCCTCGACCCGCGCGATACGAACCTGCAAGAGGCGAGATGGGATAACCAAGCGGTCGGCGATCCCGCGAGCGATACTCCCCGCGCTCTCGAGGCTTTGCCCAAGGCCTGTCCCGAGCTTCCTGGCGGGTCGTTTACGGTAACGGTGATGAGCGCACAACCGCACCTCAACAAACTGCCGTTTCGTCGCACATCCCCATCCACGATCCTTGGCGTGTGATTGGCGATAGCAGCGCCGCGGTACCGTTTCGTGGGGTAGCGCAGCGCCACTCCCCATCCCGCCCTCCGCTTGAGAGTAGCGCCCGGCTCGATCAAGGACCGCGGCCCCTGCCCGGGCGCAAAGCGCCTTGCCTGCCGGGCGCAAAGTCGCCCAGCACGTCACGGCACCGACAGCGCAAACTACGGTCCAACCGCAATGCCTCCGGAATCCTCGATGGACCTCATCCTCTGGCGCCACGCCGACGCCGAAGACGGCATCGGCATCGACGACGCCCAGCGCACGCTGACCCGCAAGGGCCTGCGCCAGGCCGAGCGCATGTCCGCATGGCTCCGCCCCCGCCTCGAGGGCGACTGGCGGGTGCTGGTCTCCCCCGCCGTGCGCGCCCGCCAGACCCTCGACGCCCTGGGCCTCGAGGGGCAGGTGACGCCCGAAGTCGGCACCGGCGCCGACGCGGCGCGGCTGCTGCAGGCGGCGGGCTGGCCCGAGGCCGAGCGCGTGCTGGTGGTCGGCCACCAGCCCACCCTGGGCCGGGTGGCGGCGCAGCTGATGGGCGGCGGGGTCGGCGAGGTGTCGTTCCGAAAGGGGGCGGCGTGGTGGTTCGCCACCCGCCTGCGGGAGGGGAAAGCCGAAACGGTGTTGAAGGCGGTGATGAACCCGGAGATGCTGGACTAAGCGGTTTCGGTTCAGAATAGTGCGGTTCCCCGAGGAGGATTCCCCATGAAGCTCACCCCCGAGCAGATCGCGCAATTCGACCACGACGGCTACCTGTTCTTCCCGGGCCATTTCACGCCCGAGGAGATCCGTACCCTCACCGACGAGGTGCCGCGGCTCTACGCGATGCGCCGTCCCGAGAACGTGCGCGAGAAGGGGAGCGAGGCGGTGCGCACCAACTTCGCCGCCCACATGTACAGCGAGCCCTACGCGCGCCTCGCCCGGCACCCGCGCATGGTCGCGCCCGTGGTGCAGATTTTCGGCGAGGAGGTCTACATGCACCAGTTCAAGATCAACGGCAAGATGGCCTTCAACGGCGACGTCTGGCAGTGGCACCAGGACTACGGCACGTGGTTGAACGACGACCTCATGCCGGAGGCGCGCGCGATGAACGTGGCGATCTTCCTGGACGAGGTGAACGAGTTCAACGGTCCGCTCATGTTCATCCCCGGCAGCCACAAGCAGGGGGCGCTGCCCGCGGGCCACGACACCAGCACCACCAGCTATCCGCTCTGGACCATCGACAAGGACACCATCACCCAGCTCGTGGCGCAGCGCGGCATCGTGGCGCCCAAGGGTCCCCCCGGCTCGATGATCCTCTTCCACGGCTGCCTCGTGCACGCCTCCACCGCCAACCTCTCGCCGTGGAACCGCGTCTCGGTGTACCTCTCGCTCTGCGCGGTTTCCAACCACATCCACCGCTTCAAGCGTCCGGAATACATCGCCCATCGCGACTTCACCCCGATCGCTACACTCCCCGACGATTGTCTGCTGAAGCCCTACCCGGTCGAGCTGCCGTGGAAGGACGGAACTCCGGCGTCCGCGATGCGCACCGAGGTGGCCGCGGCTTGAGGGCGGCGAGGGCGACGCTCGTCGCCGCGGCGCTCGCCGCTACGGTCGCGACCGCGCAGAATCCCTCCCTGGCGGGCGGCGAGAAGGCCCGTCCCTACGACCTCATCCTGCGCAATGGCCGCATCGTCGACGGCACCGGCAGCGCCTGGTTTCGCGCCGATGTCGCGATCCGCGGCGACACCATCGCGCGCATCGCGCCGCGAATCGAGGGTGCCGCGGCGCGCGTTATTGATGTGAAGGACCAGGTGGTCGCGCCGGGCTTCGTGGACCTCCATACCCATGCGATCCGCGGCATCTACGAGGTGCCCACGGCCGACAACTACATCCGGCAGGGCGTCACCACGATCCTCGAGGGCCCCGACGGATTTTCGCCGGTGCCATTGAAGCCGTTCCTCGACAAGCTCGAAGCCACGCCGCGCTCGATCAACATCGGCAGCTTCGTGGGCCACGGCTCGATTCGCGTGAAGGCCATGGGTTATGTCGACCGCGCCGCGACCGACGAGGAGGTCGAGCGCATGCGGGGGCTCGTGGACGAGGGCATGCGCGACGGCGCCTTCGGCATGAGCACCGGCCTCTTCTACACGCCAGCGGTGTGGTCCACCTTGCCGGAGGTGGTGGCGCTGGCAAAGGTGGTAGCGCGCCACGGCGGGATGCACAACTCCCACATGCGTGACGAGGGCGCGGGGGTGGTGAAGAGTGTTGCCGAGACCATCGCGGTGGGCGAGCAGGCGGGCCTCCCCACCCACGTGTCGCACCACAAGGCGGCGGGCAAGCCCAACTGGGGACGCAGTGTCGAGACCCTGGCCATGATCGACGCGGCGCGCGAGCGCGGCATCGACGTGACGCTCGATGTCTATCCGTACGATGCCTCGGCCACCTCGCTAGACGGCGGCCTGGTGCCGGCCTGGGTGCGTGAGGGCGGGCGCGCGAAGATGCGCGAGCGCCTGGTGGACCCGCAGCTGCGCCCGCGCATCATCGCCGAGATCGCCCGAGCCATGCGCGACGAGCGCGGCGGCGGCGACCCCCGCAACGTGCGCATCTCCGGCTGCGCGTTCGATGGGTCGCTCGCCGGCAAGAACATCGCGCAGATCACCCGCGAGCGCGGCGTGGAGGTGACCCTGGAGAGCGGCGCGGAGACCGTGGTGATGCTGAGCGTCCAGGGCATGTGCCGCGCGATCTACCACACCATGGACGAGGCCGACGTGGCGCGCATCGTGGCCCATCCCGCGGCGATGATCGCCTCCGACGGCGAGGTGCCGATCTTCGAGCGCGGCTCGCCGCACCCGCGCAGCTACGGCACCTTCGCGCGGGTCCTCAACGTCTACGTGCGGGAGAGGAAAGCGCTGTCGCTCGAGGACGCGGTGCGCAAGATGACCTCGTACCCGGCGCAGCGAATCGGCATCACCGATCGCGGCGTGCTGCGGCCCGGCATGAAGGCCGACATCGCGGTGTTCGACCCGGCCGCGGTGCGCGATCCCGCCACCTACGACCAGCCGCACCAGTACGCCTTGGGGTTCGCCCACGTGATCGTCAACGGCGCGGTGGTGTACGAGGATGGCAAGATGACGGCAGCGCGCCCGGGCCGCGTGCTCTACGGCCCGGCCCGCCAGTGAACAACAACGGCCCCACCCCTCCGGAGAACCCATGATTTCATTCCTGCAGTCGCGTCGCCTCGCTGGCGCGTTCCTCCTCGCATTCACCTGCGGCGCCATCCCGGCCCTCGCGCAGTACCCGACCAAGCCAATCCGGATGATCGTGCCCTATCCGCCCGGCGGCGCCACCGACGTGATCGGCCGCGTGCTCGCGCAGCGGCTTTCCACGGCGCTCGGCCAGAACGTCGTAGTGGACAACCGTGGCGGGGCCGGCGGCAACATCGGCGCCGATGCCGTGGCCAAGGCCGCTCCGGATGGCTACACCATCCTCATGGGGGCGCTCACCTCGCACTCGATCATGGCGACCCTGGAGAAGGGCACCATCGCCTACAACCTCGAGCGCGACCTGACGCCCGTCGCGGTGGTGGGGTTGGTGCCGCTGGTGTGGGTGGTGCACCCCTCGTTGCCGGTGAAGGACATGAAGGAGTTCGTGGCCTACGCCCGTGCCAATCCCGGCAAGCTCACCTATGCCTCGTCGGGCGCGGGTGCGCCACAACGCATGTGCGCCGAGCTCTTCCGCGGCATGACCGGCGCCGACATGATCCACGTGCCTTACAAGGGCAGCGGCCCGGCGATGACCGATCTCGTCGGCGGCCAGGTGAACACGATGTGCGAGACCGTGCCCGCCTCGCTGCAGCTCATCAAGGCCGGCAAGCTGCGCGCGCTGGGCGTGCCCGCGGCCAAGCGCATCTCGATGCTGCCCGACGTGCCGACCACGGCGGAGCAGGGCATGGCCAATTACGAGGTGGCTTCGCTCTTCGGAGTGCTGGTGCCCACGGGAACGCCGAAGCCCGTCATCGAGCGTCTGAACGCGGAGCTGGCGAAGATCCTCGCTACCCCGGAGGCGCAGCAGCAACTGCTGGACCAGGGCGCCTACGCGGTGCAGACCACGCCCGACCAGGCCGCGGCGCGGGTCAAGCAGGAGATCGCCATGTGGGCCAAGGTGATCAAGGACGCCAACATCAAGGGCGACTGAGCATCCACGCGGCGAGGGCGTCGAGCATCCGCTCCAGGATCTCGGCGTCCCTCGCGCCGCTCTTCACGGGCGCGTGGAAGGAATGGTCCGCGTGCTCGTAGACCTCGAGCGTCGCGCACGCTCCCAGGCTCGCCACCACCGATTCCAGCAGCGTGAGGTCCGCCAGCTCGTCCCGGTTGCCCTGCAGGAACAGCATCGGGATGCGGACCTGCGCGAGGTGCGTGGCGCGCTCGATCGACGGCGTGCCCGCGGGGTGAAGGGGGAATCCCACGAACGCGAGCCCGCGCACGCCGGGCAGCGGCTCGAGGGCGTGGGCCTGGGAGGTCATGCGCCCGCCGAAGGATTTTCCACCGGCGTAGAGCGGCGCGCCGGGTAGCCGCCGCGCCGCCTCGGCCACTGCCTCCCGCACCGCGGCATGCGCCACCTTCGGCGTGTCGGGGCGCTTCGAGCCCTGCTTCATGTACGGAAAGTTGTAGCGCAGCACCGCGATGTCGCGCTGGACGAGGCCGTTGGCGAAATTAGCCATGAACGCGTGGGTCATGCCCGCGCCCGCGCCGTGCGCGAAGACGTAGAGGGCGCGGGGTTTGGCGGGGGCGCCGAGGATCATGACCCCTCTTTCAGGGGAGAGGGACATTTGTTCTCCCCTCCCAGGGGAGAGGGACATTTGTTCCCCCTCCCTTGGGAGGGGGCAGGGGGAGGGTAGGCCGTCACCCTGCGTGCTTCATCAAAGCCGCGGCGTAGTCCGGCGCCGTCGGCTCGTGCATGAAGTATGCGTAGGTCTCCTTCCACCCGGTCGCCGCAAGTCGCTTCGCCCACGTGGCGAGGTCGGCGTCCGAGTAGGTCTCCAGCCGCAGGCGCACGTAGCCCCAATCCGTCGTCTCCTCCAGCGGCGGCGGCTCGTTGTCCTCGCGTTCCGACAGCACCAGCGCCGCACCCGCGCCCTTCAGCGCTGCATACACGTCGCCGGAAAACCACTCGGGATTGCGGAATTCGAACGCGGCCTTGTGACCCGCGGGCAGGAGCGCCAGGAAAGCCTCGAGCCGCGGCAGGTCCTTCTTCAGGTTCGGGGGCAGCTGGAACAGCACCGGCCCGCGCTTGGAGCCCAGCGCCGCGAGGTTCTGGTACAGGTACCCGAGCGGCTCGGCGGAGCTCTCGGCCTTGATGCGCGACATGTGGGTGATGCGCCGCGAGGCCTTGATCGAGAAGCGGAAGCCCCCGGGCACGGTCCTCGCCCAGTCTTCCAGCATCGATGCCTTGGGCATGCGGTAGAAGGTGTTGTTGATCTCCACCGTCGGCAGGCGCGCCGAGTAGAACGGCAGCATCTCCTCGGGCTTGCACTTCCCGGGATAGAACACGCCGCGCCACTCCTTGAAGGAGTAGCCGCTGGCGCCGGCGAAGATGCGGTTGGGCATGACCTAGAATCACTCCATGGCGAAGGCAACGCTCACCGAATATTCCGCCAAGCGGCGCTTCGACGCCACTCCCGAGCCGGCGCCCGTGGCGCAGCCGGCGCGCGAAGGGCCGCTGCTCTTCGTGGTGCAGCAGCACGCCGCCTCGCACCTCCACTACGACCTCCGGCTCGAATGTGACGGCGTCCTGCTCTCGTGGGCGGTGCCGAAGGGGCCGTCGCTCGATCGCGAGCAGAAGCGCTTCGCGATGCAGACCGAGGACCATCCCTGCGAGTACGCCGCGTTCGAGGGCGTGATCCCGCCGAAGCAGTATGGCGCGGGCGAGGTGATCGTCTGGGATTGCGGGATCTATTCTCCCGACGAGGACGCAACGAGCTTCGGGAATCGCGCGCTGTCCCAGGATCGCGTGCGCACCGAGCTCGCCAACGGCAAGCTCTCCTTTGAGCTGCGCGGGGAGAAGCTGAAGGGGTCGTTCGCGCTGGTGAAGATGAAGGAAGCCAAGCAGTGGTTGCTGCTGAAGCATCGCGACCGCTTCGTGTCCCTCGAGGAAGTCACGCAACAGGCCCGGTCGGTGATCTCGGGATGCACGGTGGCGGAGATGAAGCGGGTTCCTGTGCAGCGCCTGCCGGTCGCGCGCCTGGTGCCGTCCGGTGCGGTGAAACCGATGCCGGTGAGGCTCGCGCCGATGCTCGCGGAGGTGGCCCCCGCCCCGTTCCACAAGGACGACTGGATGTGGGAGCCGAAGCTCGACGGCTATCGGGTCCTCGCCTTCATCGATGCAGCCGGGGACGTGCGGCTGCGCTCCCGCCGGGGGCTCGAGCTGGCGCCGTGTTTTCCGCGCCTCGTCACCGCGTTGCGTGAACAGGCGGCCGGCGGGATGGTCCTCGATGGCGAGGTCGTCGCGTTCGATGGGGCAGGGCGTCCCTCCTTCGGAGCGCTGCAGGAGCGCGCGCAGCTCAAGCGCGAGCCGGACCTCGCCGCCGCCGATCGCACCAACCCGGTGGTCTTCTTCGCCTTCGACCTGCTGCACGTGGCCGGCGTGGACCTCACCGCCGCGCCGTATCGG
This sequence comes from Burkholderiales bacterium, assembly GCA_038318025.1. Lineage (GTDB taxonomy): Bacteria > Pseudomonadota > Gammaproteobacteria > Burkholderiales > Usitatibacteraceae > Usitatibacter. The sequence continues at coordinate 15,224 of JBBQBW010000006.1, forward strand.
GACCGCCGCCGCTACCTCACCCAGTGCCTGCTGCCGTCGCCGCTGGTGCAGCTGGTGCATGCCTCGATCGACGGCGTGGCGCTGCACGAAGCGGCCCTCGCCAACGGCTTCGAGGGCGTGATGGGCAAGCGGCAGGACAGCCGCTACGAGGCAGGAAAGCGCTCCGCCGCCTGGCTCAAGGTGAAGCCGGTGCAAAGCGCCGAGTTTGTGGTTGGCGGCTACATGCGCAGCGGCCGCAGGGACCTGGGCTCGATCCTGGTGGGGCGGTGGCAAGGCCGGAAGCTCGTCTTCGCATCCCACGTGGGATCGGGTTTCGGTGCCGCCGCGCTCGCGGCGGTGAAGGCGCGGCTCGATCCGCTTGTGGTGGACCAGTGCCCGTTCGACGGGCTGCCGCCGTTGAACGGCCCCACGACATGGACTCGCCCGGAAGTGGTGGCGGAGGTGAGCTACCAGGGCGTCACCGACGACGGGCACTTGCGCGCGCCGGTGTTCGTGCGGCTGCGAGAGGACGTGGCGGCGCGACCCTCTCCCCGGCCCTCTCCCAAGGGAGAGGGAGATTCCGCACCCTCTCCCCGGCCCTCTCCCAAGGGAGAGGGAGATTCCGCACCCTCTCCCCGGCCCTCTCCCAAGGGAGAGGGAGATGCCGCCATCGCCGAGGTCGTGGCCCAGCTCGACGCCGCGAAGCAGGACTTCACCCTCGCGGTCGGCCCGCACCGCGTCAAGCTCACCAACCTCGACCGCGTCTACTGGCCGGAGAATCGCGCGCTCCGACAGCCGGCCCTCACCAAGCGCGACCTGGTGCGCTACCTGGCGGGGATTTCGCCCTTCATGCTGCCGCACCTCGCCGACCGGCCGCTCACCATGATCCGCATGCCCGCCGGGATCGAGGGGCAGCGGTTCTTCCAGAAGCATTGGGAGCAGGAGCGCCCGCCATTCGTCGACGCGATCGAAGTCTTCTCCGGCCACAAGGACGAGCGCCATGAGTATCTGGTGTGCAACAACCTGCCCACGCTCCTGTGGCTCGCGCAAGCCGGCACGCTCGAGTTCCACGTCTGGCATTCGCGATCGAAGCCAGGCCCCGATGCGCCGCAACCCGCCACCGACTACTCCACCTCGCTCGAGTCCCTCGAGGCCTCGATCCTCAACTATCCCGACTACGTCCTCTTCGACATCGACCCGTACATCTACTCGGGCGAGGAGAAGCCGGGCGAGGAGCCCGAGCTCAACACCACGGCCTTCGAGAAGGGCAAGGAAGTTGCCTTCCGCGTGCGCGAGTTGCTCGCCGGGATGGGGCTGGAGGCGATCGTGAAGACCTCGGGCAAGACCGGCCTGCACGTGTTCGTGCCGATCCGGCGCACCATCGATTTCGACGCCGCGCGTCACGTCTCGGAGCTGGTGGGGCGCCACCTGGTGCGCCTGCATCCGAAGGACGTGACAATGGAGTGGAGCATCCCGAAGCGCACCGGGAAGATCTTCATGGACTACAACATGAACGTGCGTGGCAAGACGCTCAACGTCGCGTACTCGCCGCGAGGTGTCCCGGGCGCGCCGGTGTCGATGCCCCTCACCTGGGAGGAGCTCGCGAACGCGCATCCCCTCGATTTCCGCATCACCAACGCGGCGCAGCGGCTGGCGAAGACCGGTGATCGCTGGGCCGAAGCGCTCGAGCGCAAGCAGGATCTCGCGGGAGCGCTGGCCCGACCCTCGAAAAAGGGTGAATGACAAGCGGTATCTTCATGATCTAGAATCTGAATTTCCGACCCCAAAAACACTTCGCCCGGGTCGAGGAGACACATCATGGCGGCACGCTCGATTGCGTCACTCACGGTCTCGTTCGGACTGGTTTCGATCCCGGTCAAGCTCTATTCGGCCACCGAGTCCAGCAAGGCCATCTCCTTCAACATGCTGCACAAGGGCTGCGGCTCGCGCCTGAAGCAGCAATACCTCTGCCTCAAGGAAGAGATTCCGGTGGCGCGCGAGGAGATGGTGAAGGGTTACGAATTCGCCAAGGACCAGTACGTGATCTTCTCGCCCGAAGAGTTGAAGGCGCTGGAGGAGGCGGGCACGCAAATGGCCGAGATCACCGAGTTCGTGCCCCTGGAGAGCGTGGACCCGGTGTACTTCGACAAGGCCTACTACCTGGCGCCCGACAAGGGTGGGGCCAAGCCCTATGCGCTGCTCGCGAAGGCGCTGCGCGAATCGGAGCGCTGCGCCCTCGGCCGCTGGGCTGCGCGCGGCAAGCAGTACATCGTGATGATCCGCGCGGTAGAGGGGGGCCTGGTGATGCAGCAGCTCCTGTATTCGCAGGAGGTGCGCAGCATCCGCGAGATCGAGATTCCGCAAACGGAAGTGAAGGACGCGGAGCTCAAGCTCGCCAAGCAGCTGATCGACGCTCAGACCTCGGAAGCCTTCGATCCCGCCCAGTACCAGGATGACGTGCGCGCGCGCGTCGAGAAGGCCATCGAGCAGAAGGTCGAGGGCCA
>JBBQBW010000007.1:0-17219 GCA_038318025.1 Burkholderiales bacterium
GCATCGTGGCCGCCAACGTGACGGCGGGGATCCGCGGCACCGGGGTCTACCTCGAGACGCGGGGCGACGGCACCTACTTCTGCACCTGTTGGGGAACGGTGGACCTGGCGAGCGCCGAGGACGGGCGCGATCGAGAGCTGATCGAGTCGCGCGGCCACGTGTCGCGCCTTGTGGCCGCCCAGCCCCGGGACGGCTCGCGCTTCCAGCCCGCACCCTTCGAGACGCATACCGACGCCGAGATGGACATCCTCGAGAAATGCGTCGGGAGGCGCTCCCCCCTGGTGGTCCCGCCCGCCGATCAGCGGAAGTAGGCGAGCACCAGCAGCCCCAGCACGATCCGGTACCACGCGAACACCCGGAAGTCGTGGTGCGCCACGTAGCGGATCAGGCCCTTCACCGCCGCGAGCGCCGCGAGGAAGCTCACCACGAACCCCACCACGAACGGCGGCAGGTCCGCCATCGTGAAGAGGTCGTGGTACTTGAGCACCTGGTAGCCGGTGGCCGCGAACATGATCGGCACCGCGAGGAAGAAGGAGAACTCGGTGGCGACCTGGCGCGAGAGCCCGAACAGCATCCCGCCCATGATGGTAGCGCCGGAGCGCGAGGTGCCCGGAATGAGCGAGAAGCACTGCGCGAGGCCCACCTTCAGCGCGTCGCGCCAGGTCATCTCGTCCACCGAGGTGACCCGCGGCGCGCCGTGGCGCGCGTACCAGCGCTCCACGACGAAGATCACCAGCGCGCCCAGCACCAGGGCGATGGCAACGCTCACCGGGTTGAAGAGGTACGCCTTGATCTGCTTCTGGAACGCGAGTCCGACCAGGGCCGCCGGCAGGAATGCCACCAGCAGGTTGACGGCGAAGCGCTGCTGCACCGGGTCCGAGGCGAGCCCCGAGAGGGCGCGCGCGAAGCGCTCGCGGAACTCCCAGCACACGGCGAGGATCGCCCCCAGCTGGATCACGATGTCGAAGACCTTGTCCTTCTCGCCCGTCAACCCGAGCCAGTCCGAGACCAGGATCAGGTGGCCCGTGGACGAGATGGGAAGGAACTCGGTGAGGCCTTCGACGACGCCGAGGAGCAGCGCCTGGAGCAGGGAAGCGAAATCCATCGCGGGCAGTCTAACATCGGGGTGTGCCGCTTTTTCGGGGGATGACATGACGATGGACCGACGCGACTGCCTGCGCCTTATCGCCGCCGGGGGCCTCACGGGCGCGCTGCCCGCGCTGGGCCAGGCAGGAGCGATCCAGACGCGCCTGATCCCCGCCACCGGCGAGCGCCTCCCGGTGGTGGGGCTCGGCACCTGGCTCACCTTCGACGTGACCGACGGACTCACGCGCCAGGCGCGCGGCGAGGTCCTTTCCGCGCACCTCGCCGGCGGGGGCAGGATGGTCGACTCGTCGCCGATGTACGGAGCGGCGGAGGAAGTGGTCGGCGAGCAGGCGGCGCGGCTCGGCAATCCGCCGCTGTTCAGCGCCACCAAGGTGTGGACCGTGGGCGGCCTCGCGGGCCGGCGGCAGATGGAGAGCTCGTTTCGTCTCTGGCGCGCGCGGCGCCTGGACCTCATGCAGGTGCACAACCTGCTCGACTGGGAGACGCACCTGCCGACGATGCGCGCGTGGAAGGCGGAGGGCCGCTTTCGCTACCTCGGCATCACCACGTCGCACGGGCGCCGCCACGACGACCTCGAGCGGATCGTGAAGCGCGAACGCCTGGACTTCGTGCAGCTCACCTACAACCTCGCCGACCGCACCGCCGAGCGCGACCTCCTCCCCGCCGCGGCCGGGCGTGGCGCGGCGGTGATCGTGAACCGGCCGTTCGACGGCGGCGCGCTCTTCGGCGCGAAGACCCGCGGTCCGCTGCCGGGATGGGGCGCGGAGATCGGCTGCGCCACCTGGGCCGAGGCCTTCCTCAAGTGGATCGTCTCCCACCCCGCGGTGACCTGCGCGATTCCCGCGACCACGAAGGCTGCCCATGCCCGGGAGAACGTGCGCGCGATGTCGGGCCCGCTGCCGGACGCCGCCCTGCGCGAGCGCATCGCCGCGGACTACGAGCGCGCCTGAAGCCCGCCTACCGGGTCTGGACCGTGCCCGGTCGCGGCAGGACAGCCGGCTGCACGCGATTGCGCCCCAGGTTCTTCGCCTCGTAGAGCGCGGCATCGGCCTCGCGAAGCAGGGCTTCGAGCGCTTCGGCCGGGGTTGGGGCGAGGCCGCGCGCTTCCGCCGCCGCGGCGCAGCCGAGGCTCACGGTCACGCGCAAGCGCTTGCCCGAGTACTCCTCCTCCAGCGCCTCGACGCTCTCGCGGATGCGTTCGGCCGCGCGCACCGTGGCCTCCAGATCCGCGCCGGGGAGCACGAAGGCGAACTCCTCGCCCCCTAGCCGGCCGATCACGTCGTGGGGCCGCTGCTGCGCGCGCAGGATGCGGGCCACCGCGGCGATCACGCGGTCACCGGCGCCGTGGCCGCCCGCGTCGTTCACTGCCTTGAAGCGGTCGAGGTCCGCCATCACGATGCCCACCGGCCCGCCGTAGCGGATCGCGCGCGCGACCTCGCTTTCGGCCGCGGCGAAGAACCGGCGGCGGTTGTCGAGGCCGGTGAGCGGGTCGGTGGTGGCCAGCAGTCGCATTTCCGCCTCGGTCTCGACCAGGCGGCGGTGCTTTTCCTCGAGCTCGCCGTGGACCCGGGCGTTGGCGAAAGCCACGGCGACGTAGCCCGCGATTGTCCGGAACACCAGCTTCTCGCGCTCGCCGTAGGCGCGCACTGCCGCCGTCTGCAGCGTGAGCACGCCCAGCAGCTCGTCGTCGCGCAGCAGCGGCCCGAACCACAGGCTGCGCGTGGCCTCCGTGCCGGGAATGCGCGTCGCGGTCCTGCCGCCTTCCTCGCCCTCGACGTGGATCTCGCGGCGCTCGCGCGCGGCGCGCGCCGCGTAGGACTCGAAATCGGCGATCGGGATGTCGCGCGTGGGCAACACGCGGCCGCGCTCGATGCCATGCCGGCGCAGGCGCCCCCCGGCCGCGTCGAACACGAACACGCCGATCAGCGTCACGTCGGCGAGCCTCTCGAGGTGACGGTCCAGCGCCCGCAGCATTTCCGCGGGATCGAGGTGCGAGGTGATGTCCTGGCCCACCAGGCGCAGCTGCTCCAGGGTCGCGAGCGCGCCTTCCAGCGCGCGCGCGCGCTCCGCCTGGCGCTCGGTTGCGTGGCGCTCACGCGCGAGAAGGAGCCGGTTGCCCGCGCGGCGATTGCTCTCGTTCACCTCCTCGGCCCGGGCAGTGCGCTCGGCGGCGAGCGCCGCGGCAAAATCGCCTCGCTGCTCGTGGGCGCGGGCCACCTCGGTGTAGAGCTGGCTCTTCTCGTGGTGGCCGCCGATGGTGCCGACCACGCCCAGGGCTTCCTCGAGGTAGGCGAGGGATCGCGAACCCTGCGGCGCGATGCGCTCGGCGTGGGCGGCGTGGATCTCGGCGAGCGAGCGCAGGGCTTCGACTTCCCACAGCCGGGAACCGGTCTTGCGTGCGAGGTCGAGTCCCGCCTCGGCCTGCGCCAGCGCCTCCTCCGGACGATCGAGTCGCGATAGCGCCTGCGCTTCGATCGCCAGCAGGCACGCCACTTCGGGTTGCGCACCGAGGTCGCGCATCAGCCGGCTGGCGTGGCGCACATGCTCCAGCGCCTCGGCATTGCGCCCGAGCGCGAGGCACGCGTCTCCCAGGTAGTAGGTCGCGATGGCGTAGCCGCGCGCGCGCGGCTGGTCGGAGAGGACCACGCGCGCCTCTTCGAGGAGCTCCACCGCGCGCTGCGGCTGCCCGGTGTCGGCGAGTTGGCGCGCGAAATTCGCGAGCGCGTGGCCGATCGCACGCGGCCACCCGAGGCTGCGCGCGCGGGCGAGCACGGTCTCGGCCATGGCGCAGCTCGCCTCGCGGTCGCCCAGGTTCGACTGCGCTGAAACCAGCCCCGCTTCGGCGCGAAATCCCTGGTCGGCAAGGCCGCAGCCGAAGGCGTCGGCGGCCGCGGCGTCGAGAGCCGACACGGCCCGCAGGAAGTCGCCGCGCTGGAATGCCGCCACGCCCTCGATGAAGCGCATGTGCGCCCCCAGGGCGGCCGAGGGAGCGCCGGACTCGGCGCGGATCGCGGCGAGCTCGGAGCTCAGCGCCGCCGGATCTCCGAGCCCACGGGCCAGCAGCAGGGCGCACCGGGCGTGGCCGATGTGTTCGGGATCGCCCGCGCGCCGGTAGCGTTCGAGCGCGATGGCGTGGGCATCGAGCTCGGCGGCGCGATCCCCCTGCGCCTCGGCGATGCGGGCGATGACGCCGGCCGCATCTCCGCTGCCCTGCGCGTCGTCGATGGCGTCGAACTGCGCGAGCGCCTCGGATGCCGTCCGGGACGCCGCGTCGAGCCGGCCAAGGTGCAGCGCGCATTCGGCGCGCGTGAGCGCGAGGCGCGCGGCGAGGGACGGCGGGGGCGGGTGGGCCTCGCCCAGCACCAGCGCCTCGCCGGACAGGGCCTCGGACCGGCTGGTGTCGCGTTGCCGCAGGTGCCAGGCCAGCGCCACGAGCTGCGCGATGCGCTGGCCCCCCCCGCCCTCGAGGATGGCGTTCTCGAGCGCGGGGAGGGCGGAGTCGGGGGCATAGAGCTCCATGCCCCAATCGTACCGCCCGCAGCCCGGCGTCACTTCACCTCGATCTTGCCTTTCATGGTCGGATGCAGCCCGCAAATGTAGTCATAAGTGCCCGGGGCATCGAACTTGAGGTAGGCCTTGTGCCCGCGTTGGAGCACCTCGGTGCGCAGCCCGTTGGCGCTGGTGACCGTGACCTGGTGGGGCGAGTCGTCGGTGTTGGTCCAGCTCACGTAGGTGCCGCGCGCAACCTCGAGCCTTTCCGGACCGAACAGGAATCCGAGATCGCGACCGTGTCGGGCCCCTTCCTCGCCACGACCTTGGCGCCGGGTGCCGAGCCGGCGAGCCTGGCGAGCGAGATCACGAAGTCCTGGCCCTCGTGCGGCTTGTGGCACTGGTAGCAGCCCCTGAGGTTGGCCTTGTCGTTTACCTTGCGCTCGTGGTTGAACACCTGGCATTCCCATTCGCCGTTGCGGATGTCGGCCGGCAGCTCGCCGCCCCATCCGGCGCCCTTCTGCATCACCGTATAGGCAACGAGCTCGGCCTTATGGAAGCGCCCGCTCGCGTTGCGGAGCACGGTGCCCTTGTCGTCCACCTTCGCCTTGTACTGGACCAGGGTGAGCACGGTGCCCTGCGGGATGGGCTTGCCGGCCCTCACCGCATCGATCGCGGGCTTGGTCGACCACAGCTCGCGCTACTGCTTGATGTCGTGGCGGTCGACGGTGCCGTAGAGGACACCCTTGTCCCAATGATCGGGGAACTGGATCTTGTTCGGGCCCGGCGCCTGCGCCGAGGAGGCGCCGGCCGCGAGGCCGGCGGCGCATACCGCGAGTCGCATCTTCATCGTTGTTATCCCTCTCGGGGCCATCGGGCCCGGGTTCGCTACGGTCCACCTGCCGCTTGAGTCGATCCGGGGCCCGCCGCCTTACGCCGGGCGGCTTCGTGCCGCGGCTACTGCTTGCTGTAGATCTGCGCGCCCTGGCGCACGAACTCGATCGACTTGACCTCCATCCCCTTCCTGAGCGCCTCCTGCTCGGTCAGGCCCTGCTTCGCCGCGTACTCGCGCACGTCCTGGGTGATCTTCATCGAGCAGAAATGCGGCCCGCACATGGAGCAGAAGTGGGCAAGCTTGGCGCCTTCCTGGGGAAGGGTCTCGTCGTGGAACTGCTTCGCCTTGTCGGGATCCAGGCCCAGGTTGAACTGGTCCTCCCAGCGGAACTCGAAGCGCGCCTTGGACAGCGCGTTGTCGCGGATCTGCGCTCCGGGGTGTCCCTTGGCGAGGTCGGCGGCGTGGGCGGCGATCTTGTACGTGATGATCCCGTCCTTCACGTCGTTCTTGTCCGGCAGGCCCAGGTGCTCCTTGGGCGTGACATAGCAGAGCATCGCGGTGCCGTACCAGCCGATCTGGGCCGCGCCGATGCCGCTGGTGATGTGGTCGTAGCCCGGGGCGATGTCGGTGGTGAGCGGGCCCAACGTGTAGAACGGCGCCTCGTGGCACTGCTCGAGCTCGAGGTCCATGTTCTCCTTGATGAGCTGCATCGGTACGTGGCCCGGACCCTCTATCATCACCTGCACGTCGTGCTTCCAGGCGAGCGTGGTGAGCTCGCCCAAGGTCGCGAGCTCCGCCAGCTGCGCCGCGTCGTTGGCGTCGTAGATCGAGCCCGGGCGCAGCCCGTCACCGAGCGAGAACGACACGTCGTACGCCTTCATGATCTCGCAGATCTCCTCGAAGCGCTCGTAGAGGAAGCTCTCCCGGTGGTGCGCGAGGCACCACTTGGCCATGATCGAGCCGCCGCGCGAGACGATCCCGGTCATGCGATCGGCGGTCATCGGGATGAACGGCAGGCGCACGCCCGCGTGGATGGTGAAGTAGTCCACGCCCTGTTCGGCTTGTTCCACCAGCGTGTCGCGGAACATCTCCCAGGTGAGGTCCTCGGCCTTGCCATCCACCTTCTCCAGCGCCTGGTAGATCGGCACCGTGCCGATGGGCACCGGGGAATTGCGGATGATCCACTCGCGCGTCTCGTGGATGTGCTTGCCGGTGGACAGATCCATCACCGTGTCGCCGCCCCAGCGGATCGCCCACGTCATCTTGTCGACCTCCTCGGCGATCGAGGAGGTGACCGAGGAGTTGCCGATGTTGGCGTTGATCTTCACCAGGAAGTTGCGTCCGATCGCCATCGGCTCGCTCTCGGGATGGTTCACGTTGGCGGGAATGATGGCTCGTCCCCGCGCCACCTCCGAGCGCACGAACTCCGGCGTCACTTCCGCGGGAATCGAGGCGCCGAATGACTGTCCGGGGTGCTGGCGGCCCATCAGCTGGGCGAGCTTGACCCCCTTCGGGCCCGAGGAGCGCAGCTCCTCCAGGTACTCGCGTCGGCGCAGGTTCTCGCGGATCGCGATGTACTCCATCTCCGGGGTCACGATGCCGCGGCGCGCGTAGTGCATCTGGGTCACATTGGCGCCCGCCGTCGCCCGGCGCGGCGTGCGCGCGAGCTCGAAGCGCAGCTCCGCGAGCTTCGCGTCCTCGAGACGCTCGCGGCCGTAGCGGGAGGTGAGCCCGTCGAGCAACTCGGTGTCGCCGCGCTCGGCGATCCAGCCGGCGCGCAGGGGGGCGAGCCCCGAGCGGATGTCGATCTTCGCCGCCGGATCGGTGTACGGCCCGCTGGTGTCGTAGACGTAGACCGGCGGGTTGGCCTCGGCGCCGAAGGCGGCTGGGGTGTCGGTCTGCGAGATCTCGCGCATCGGCACCTGGATGTCGGGGCGCGAGCCCGGGACGTAGACCTTGCGCGAGCGCGGCAGGGGGGCGACGGCGGCCGCGTCGACGTGGGCCGACGTGGCGATGAATTTGGGAATGGCGTTCACGGATGACTCCTTCTGAGGACGGCGGAAAGGAGCGTGGACGGACTTCTGGCGCTCACGCTCCCTACGCCGGCATGACCCGGATCAGGTTCCAAGGGACTCTCTCACCGACGGACACTGCTCCTTCCGGCGGACCCCTGCGTTGCTGCAGCCAGTATAGCTTGGGGGTGCGCCCTCGCGCCTCAAGCAGTCCGTTTGGCGGTGAGCTCGAGGAGGGCGCGGCCCAGGGCGGTGACCGCCTCGGGCCGGGAGTAGAGCGCCTCGCGGCGCTCCGCGAGGCTCGTGCGCAGCGCGTGGTTGAGGTCGGGTTGCGTGGCGACCTCCACGGCGGTCGCCACGTACTGTGCGTCATCGCCGGCCACCAATCCGTCGAGGTCCATCATCGCGAGCATCGCGGCGGTCTGGCGGCCGCGCATGAAGCGCCCGTTGCCCGTCACGACCGGCGTGCCAACGGCGAAGGCGTCGAGGCTGGTGTTGCCGCCGGACCAGCCGAGGGTGTCGAGCACCACGTCGCACCGGGCCAGCAGCGTGCGGAAATCGCGCCCGGCCAGTCGCGGCAGGAATTTCACCTGCCCGCGCGGCGGGATGCCGCGCTCGGCCAGCGCGCCCTGCAGGCGGCGCCCGAACGCCTCCGTCACCGGCCGCGCCGTCGCCTGGAAGAACACCAGCACCGCCTCGGGGTCGCGCTCGAGGATCGCGGCGAACAGCCGGTCCATGCGCGGCTGGATCTTGAAGAGCGACTGCGGGCAGGCATACAGACGCTTGTCGGCGGGAAGGTTGAAGGCGGCGCGCGTTGCCGCAGGGGGCTGCGCCGGCATCGGGTAGTCGACCCCGATCCCTGGCAGCATCACCAGGGGTTCCACGTAGTGCGAGGCCGCTTCCGGGGGTTCCATCGCGCCGCAGGTGAGGAAGGCGTCGATCGTGTCGCTGCCGGTGGTCACCGGATGCCCCCATCCCGCGCACTGCACCGGGGCGAGGCGCAGCGCCGCGAGGAGGTAGGTCATCGCGTCCATGCCCACCTCGGGATAAACGATCACGTCCAGCGCTTCGGTGGCGAGCCGCGCGGCGGTCTCGCGGGTGGTGGCGCGCAGCGCCACGAACCGGTCCACTCCCGCCTCGATGCGCCGGCTCACCGCGTCGGTGACCGGCGCGGTATGGAACACAATGCGCTCGAAGGCCCGCGGGTCGAGGCCCGTGGCCCAGCGCTCGAAGTAGCGCCCGGCGGTGCAGTCGCGAAACAGGCTTCCGACGAATCCCACGCGCAGGCGCCCGCCGGCACGTCGGGGGCGCGGCGGCTCGCGCCACGCCGGCTGCGCGGCGCCCGCGAGGCGCCCCAGCCACGACGAGTAGCGCCGCTGCGCTTCGCGGTCGTCCTCCTCCTGGTAGGCGAGCAGGAAGTTGCCCCGGTCGAGATCGAATGCCTGGGCCGGATCCCAATCTCCCGTCTCCAGCGCCGCGAGTCCCGTGAGGTAGCGCTGCCGCCAGCGGGCCAGGTCCGCCGCGCTCTCATACACCTGCGGCAGCATCAGGCGCTCGCCCACGGCGACGCGCAGGTCGCGCGGGTGCGACGCGGCCGCGACGCCCAGCGTCGCAAGCGCGCCCGCGGTGTCCCCCATCTCCTGGCGCACGAAGGAGAGGATCGAGTGGATCGCCGGCTCCCCGGGCGCGAGCGCCGCGGCGCGGGCAAGCGCGCGCTGCGCATCGGCGAAACGCCAGTGCTCGGCGTAGAGGTGGCCGGCCTCGAACCACAACCCGGCGGGATGGGGGTGGTCGCGGGCCTCGGACTCGAGGGCGGGCTCGAGGGCGGCGGCCTCGGCATAGCGCGAAAGGGCGAGGGCGCGACGGAACGCCTCGAGGGCCGGGGCGGCGGGCATGCGCGAAAGGCTACTTGACTCCGTAACTATACAATCGTATAGTTAAGCCCATGCCGCCCCGCCCCTCCCAGAATCTTGACCAGGCCCTCCTCGCCGCCGGCGTGGCGCTGTTTCCCAAGCGCGGCTGCGCGGGCCTCGCGGTGCGCGAGGTCGCCGAGTCCGCGGGCGTGAACCTCGGCATGTTCCACTACCACTTCAAGACCCGCGAGGCGTTCCTGCGCGCGCTGCTGCAGCAGGTGTACGAGGGCATGTACTCGCAGCTCGCCTACGAGGGCGGTCACGGCGACGACGCGCTCGAGAACCTGCGTGGTGCGGTGCGCTTCATGGGGCGCTTTGTCCGCGCCAACCGGCCGTTCATCACCCGCTTGATGGCCGACATGGCTTCCGGCGAGCCGGTCGCGCTGGAGTTCGCGCGCGCCAACATGCCGCGCCACCTCGGCATGGTCCACGCGCTGATCGTCGCGGCGCAGAAGTCGGGACGGCTTGCGCCGGTTCCGCCAGTCCAGGTCCTCGGGCTGGTGGCCGGATCGATCGCGATGCCGATCCTCTTCGGTGGCGCGGTGGCCGCGAGCGGCGTGCTGGGTGAGGCCGGCAGCCGCGAGCTCGAGGCGACGCTGCTCTCCGACGCCGCGATCGACCAGCGCATCGACCTCGCGCTCGGGGCGCTTGCCGTTCCCTCCCCGAAAGCGCCGAAGCGTCGCGCCGCGCCCCGAAAGTCGCCCAGGAGCAAGCCATGAATATTCGCCTCTTCAGCATCGCAATCGCCATCGCGCTCCCGGCCTGCAACACCCCACCGCCCACCGCCATCCAGGGTTACGTCGAGGGTGAATTCGTGCGCGTCGCAGCTCCCTTCGCGGGCACGCTCACGCACCTCGAGGTGCAGCGCGGCCAGGCCGTCGTGCCCGGCGCCGCGCTCTTCCAGCTGGAAAGTGAGAACGAGGAGGCCGCGCGCCGCGAGGCCGGGGAGCGCGCTCGCCGTGCCGAAGCCCCGGCCGCCGACGTGAGGAAGGGCCTGCGCCCCAGCGAGATCGCCGCGGTGCGGGCGCAGCTGTCGCAGGCCGAGGTCACGGCGGCGAACTCGTCTCGCGAGCTGGCGCGCCAGGAGGACCTGGTGGCGAAAGGGTTCGTGAGCCGGCAGCGCGCCGACGAGGCGCGCACCGCGCGTGACCGCGACCGCGCCCGCGTGGCGGAGCTGCAAGCCCAGCTCGCCACCGCCAATGCCGGCACGCGCCCGGACGCGGTGCGCGCGGCCGAGGCCGACGCCGGGGCGGCCCAGGCCGCCCTCGCGCAGGCGGATTGGCGCGTGCGCCAGAAGTCGGTCGCCGCCGCGGTCGCCGGCACCGTCACCGACACGCTCTTCGTGCCCGGCGAGTGGGTTCCGGCGGGGGCGCCGGTGGTGACGATGCTCCCCCCGGGCAACGTGAAGGTGCGATTCTTCATCCCGGAAGCGCGCCTGGGCGCGATCAAGGTGGGGCAGGGCGCCACCATCCGTTGCGACGGCTGCCCGGCGCCGGTCGCGGCGAGCATCTCGTACATATCGCCGCAGGCGGAATTCACGCCACCGGTCCTCTACACACGGGAGAATCGCGCCAGGCTGGTGTTTCTGGTGGAAGCGCGGCCCGCGAAGGCCGATGGAATGAAGTTGCATCCGGGGCAGCCAGTCGACGTGGAGTTGAGGTGAGCGGTCGCGCCGATGACCCTCTCCCCAACCCTCTCCCAAGGCAGAGGGAGCGAACGTTGGACACGGCTTCGCCAATCCCGAGCGACCTTGCGATTGACGTCGAGGGTCTCACCAAGCGTTTCGGCGACAAGACCGTCGTCGACGATTTCTCGATGCAGGTGCCGCGCGGGCAGATCTACGGCTTCCTCGGGCCCAACGGCAGCGGCAAGACCACCACCATTCGCATGCTCTGCGGGCTGCTGACACCCGACGCCGGCCACGGCACCTGCCTCGGCTACGACATCGTCCGCGAGGCGGCATTCATCAAGCGGGAGGTCGGCTACATGACCCAGCGCTTCAGCCTCTACGAGGACCTCTCGATCGCGGAGAACCTGCGCTTCGTGGCGCGCGTCTATCAAGTCGCCGACCGCGAGCTGCGCGTGGCCGAAGCGCTCGAGCGGCTCGGGCTCGCCACGCGCAGGAAGCAGCTCGCCGGCACCCTCTCGGGCGGCTGGAAGCAGCGCCTCGCCCTTGCCGCCTGCCTCCTGCACGACCCGAAGCTGCTGCTCCTCGACGAGCCTACCGCGGGCGTCGATCCCGGCGCGCGCCGCGACTTCTGGGACCACATCCACGACCTCGCCCACGACGGCATCACCGTGCTGGTGAGCACCCATTACATGGACGAGGCGGAGCGCTGCCACGCGCTCGCCTACATCGCCTACGGCAAGCTCCTCGCTCACGGCACCGCGGCCGAGGTGATCGCGCGCGCCGGCCTCGCCACCTGGTCGATCGAGGGCCCGGGCCTGATCGAGCTCGCCCGCGAGTTGCGCTCGCTCCCCGGCGTGGAGATGGTGGTCCCGTTCGGCAACGCGCTGCACGTGAGTGGCACCGACGCGGCGGCGCTCGAGTCGTCCCTCGCGGAAGTCACCGCCCGCGCGGGCACGCGAGTGGCGAGCGTGGCTCCCGGCCTGGAGGACGTTTTCATCCACCTGATGCGCGGCGCCGGCGACAACATGGCGCCGCCGAAGGCGCACTGACCATGGGCTCGTTGTTCGCCTGGAACCGCTTCGCCGCCGTGCTCGCCAAGGAGCTGGTGCAGGTGCGCCGCGACCGCCTCACCTTCGCGATGATGATCGGCGTTCCGGTGATGCAGCTGCTGCTCTTCGGCTTCGCGATCAACATGGACCCGAAGGGCCTGCCCGCGGCGGTGGTGGCGGCCGAATCGAGCCCGTTCAGCCGCTCGCTGGTGCGCGCGCTCGAGAACACCGGCTACTTCCGCTTCCAGGCGCAGCCCGCGACCGAGTCCGAGGCCCACGAGCTGATCGCGCGCGGCGAGGTCCAGTTCGTGCTCCACCTGCCGCCGGATTTTTCGCGCAGCCTGCAGCGCGGCGAGCGCCCGGTGGTGCTGGTGGAGGCCGACGCCACCGATCCCGCCGCCACCAGCAACGCGCTCGCGGCGCTGCAGCAGGTGAACTTGACCGGCCTGGACCACGACCTCGGCGGGTCGCTCGCGAGCCTGAAGGCCGGAAGGCCGGCCTTCGAGGTGCGCGTGCACCGGCGCTACAACCCGGAGGGCATCACCCAGTACAACATCGTGCCGGGGCTGATGGGCGTGGTGCTCACCATGACGATGGTGATGATGACCGCCATCGCCATGACCCGGGAGCGCGAGCGCGGCACGATGGAGAACCTGCTCGCCACCCCGGTGCGGCCGCTGGAGGTGATGCTGGGCAAGATCGTGCCCTACATCCTCATCGGCTACATCCAGGTGGTGGTGATCCTGCTGGCGGCAGCCTACGTCTTCCACGTGCCGATGGTGGGTAGCCTCACGCTGCTCTCGGCGGTGCTGATCCTCTTCATCGCCACCAACCTCGCCATCGGCTTCACCTTCTCGACGCTGGCGAAGAGCCAGATGCAGGCGATGCAGATGACGATGTTCTTCTTCCTGCCCTCGATGCTGCTATCGGGGTTCATGTTCCCGTTCCGCGGCATGCCGGGATGGGCGCAGGTGCTGGGAGAAGCGCTGCCCCTCACCCACTTCCTTCGCATCGTGCGCGGCATCCTGCTGAAGGGCAGCACCGCCGCCGAGATCGCGCCCGAGGCCTGGCCGCTCGTGGCGATCCTGCTGGTGGTGTCCGCGGTGGCGCTGAAGCGCTACCAGAGGACCCTCGACTAGCCGCGACCCGGGGAGGCCCTTTGCTACAATTCGCCCGGCCGCACGCCACATTTCCCTTCCGCATCGACCCCCGCCATGGACATCGAGCAAGCGCGCTTCAACATGATCGAGCAGCAGATCCGCCCCTGGGAGGTGCTGGACCCGGTGGTCCTCGATCTCCTCGCCCGGGTGAAGCGCGAGGCGTTCGTTGCGCCGGAGCACGCGAGCCTCGCCTTCGCCGACCTGGAGCTGCCCCTCGGCCACGGGGAAGCGATGATGCAGCCCAAGGTGGAGGCGCGACTCGTCCAGGAGCTCGCGCTGCAACCCCACGAAACGGTCTACGAGGTCGGCACCGGGTCCGGTTACCTCACGGCGCTGCTCGCTGCCCGCGCGCGGCACGTGACCTCGGCCGAGATCCACGGCGACCTGCACCGCTCCGCGGCCGAGAAGTTGCGTCGCGCGGGCGTCGCCAACGTGACGCTGCTGGAAGGCGACAGCGCCGCGGCGCCGCTCTCCGAGTCGACTTTCGACGTGATCGTCCTCACCGGCTCCACGCCGATCCTGCCGCGGGCGTTCCTCGAGCGCCTCGCGCCCGGCGGGCGCCTCTTCGCGGTGGTGGGCGACCCCCCGGCGATGAAGGCGGTGATCGCCACCCAGCCGGTGGCCGGCTCGTTCCAGCACGTCGAGCTCTTCGAGACGATGGTGAAGCCCCTCGTCAACGCCGCCCAACCTTCCCGTTTCCGGTTTTGAAGGGACGGGGTCGCCGTTTGCGGCTAGAATCTCCGCATCAACTGACCGACGGTCATTTGCGGGGGAATCCGCCGCGCCCTCTCGCGCCGTCATAACAAACCGGCCCCCCGGGGCCGCATCCCGACACGAACCGAAGGCTGCCCGATGAAATCGTCCCGCACCATCCTGGCCGTCACCCTGGCCTGCCTAACCCTCCCCGCCGCGGCGGCCGACCTGGTGACGCTCTATCGCGATGCGCTGGTGAGCGACGCGGTGTACCAGGCCGCGCGGGCGCAGTACCAGGCTACGGCCGAGAGGCTGCCCCAGGCGCGCGCCGGCTACCTGCCGCAGGTCACCGGCAGCGCGTCGATCTTCCGCAACGACGTGGACCGCGAGATCGCGCCGGACCTGCACTACAGCACCAAGTCCTACGCCATCTCCCTCGCCCAGCCGGTCTTCAGGATGCAGAACTGGATCGCGATCTCCCAGGCCCGGCGCCAGGTGCTCCAGTCCGAGGCGATCCTCGCCGCCGCCCAGCAGGACCTGGCGCTGCGCGTGAGCCAGGCCTACTTCGACGTCCTCCTCGCTCAGGACAACGTGGCGCTGTCGGAGACGCAGAAGACCGCGATCGACCAGCAGCTCGCCCAGGCCAAGCGCAATTTCGAGGTCGGCACCGCCACTATCGTCGACACCCTCGAGGCGCAGGCGCGCTACGACCAGTCGGTGGCCAAGGAGATCGCCGACAAGAACGACCTCGAGGTGAAGCGCCGCGCGCTGCAGGTGCTGCTGGGCAAGCTCCCCGACGGCCTCACCCCGGTGCGCGACCTGTTGCCGCTCGCCATGCCGCAGCCGGCCGACATCGAGCAGTGGGTGAAGGTCGCGAGCGAGTCTAGCTTCCAGGTCGCCGTCGCCCGCGCCAACTACGAGATCGCGCTGCAGGAGATCGACCGCCAGCGCGCCGGGCGGCTGCCGACGGTGGACCTCTCCGGGTCGCTGGCGCGCTCCGACAACTCGTCGATCGCGAGCTCCGGCATCGTGGGCCCCGTCACCAATGCGAGCGCCATCGGCCTCACGTTGTCGGTGCCGCTCTATACCGGAGGCTTGATCCAGTCGCGGGTCCGCGAGGCCGTGGCGCTGCGCGACCGCGCGCGGCAGGAGCTGGAGAACACCGAGCGCAACGTCGCCCAGTCGGTGCGCACCGGCTACCTCAACGTGACCTCCGGCATCGCCCAGGTGCGCGCCCTCGAGCAGGCGCAGGTCTCGACCCAGAGCCAGCTCGATTCGACCATCCTCGGCCGCGACGTGGGCGTGCGCACCAGCGTCGACGTGCTGAACGCGCAGCAGCAGGTGTTCCAGACCCGTCGCGACCTGCAACAGGCGCGCTACAACTACCTCGTCAACACGCTGCGGCTGAAGGCCGCGGCGGGCCAGCTGGCCGAGGCCGATGTCGAGGCGGTGAACCGGACGCTCGGCCGCTAGGCCCGGGCCTCGATCCAGGCGGCCAGCCGCTCCACCGCGCCGCGGTGCGCGGCGACGAAATCGAGCCCGGCGCTTCCCATCGCCGCGCGCCGCGCGGGATCGCGGTCGAGCTCGCTCGCGAGCGCCAGCGCCGCGCGGGCATCGGGCACGCGCCGCGCCGCTCCCGAGGCGATGGCGCCATCGGCCGCCTCCTCGAAATTGAAGGTGTGCGGCCCCACGATCACCGGGCGGCCGAGCGCGCACGGCTCGATCAGGTTCTGGCTGCCGAAGGCGAGGAAGCTGCCGCCCATCAGCACCCCGTCGGCCGCGCCGTAGTAGTCGAGCATCTCGCCCATGGTGTCGCCCACCACGACGCGCGTGGACGAAGGCACCGGGCGCTCCTCGCTGCGGCGCGCGACCTCGTGGCCGCGTGCCCGGGCGAGTGCTGCGACCTCCTCGAAGCGATGCGGATGGCGCGGCACGATCACCAGCAGCGCCCCGGCTCCCAGCGCGTCGAGCGCGTCGAGGAGCAGCGCCTCCTCACCCTCGCGCGTGCTGCCCGCCACCCACACCGGCCGGCCGGTGCCGAAGAGCGTGCGAAGCCGCGCGGCGCGCCCGGCGGAATCGGCGGGGATCGCGAGGTCGAACTTCACGTTGCCGGTCACCTCCACCGCGACGGCGCCGAGCGCCGTGAAGCGCTCCGCGTCCTGCCGCGTCTGCGCGGCGATGCCTTCGAGGTTCGCGAGCGCCCAGCGCGCGATGGAAGGCACGCGCGCATAGCGCCGCGCCGAGCGCTCCGAGAGCCGCGCGTTCGCTAGCACCACCGGAATCCCGGCACTTCGCGCCTCTTCCAGCAGCCGCGGCCAGAGCTCGGTCTCCATCACGATGCCCAGGCGCGGCCGGAAGTGCGTGAGGAATGCGCGGGTGGCGAAGCCCAGGTCGTATGGCAGCCACGCCCGCTCGACGCGATCGCCGAACAGCGCCTCGCCGGTGGCGCGCCCGGTGGGCGTCATGTGGGTCAGCAGGATTCGATGCCCTGGGAAGCGGCTCTCCAGAACCTCGATCAACGGCGCCGCGGCACGGGTCTCGCCCACGGAGACCGCGTGGATCCAGATGCGCGGGCCGGATGGCGCGGGGGAATAGCGCCCGAAACGCTCCCCCAGCCGCGAGAGGTAGCCCGGCTGGCGGCGCGCGCGCCAGGCGAGCCGCACCACCGCCAGGGGCGCGGCGAGCGCCCACAGCGCCGCGTAGAGGAACCGCGTCATCGGAACGGGTCGCCGATCGCCTCGGCGACAAGCTCCACCTTTGGGGGTGCGCCGGGCGCACCCAGGTTGAGGCAACGCTCCCCATGCAGGCCGGTGAGCTCGGGGCGTGTCGCGCAGTAAAGGCCGACCGTGGGGCGGTCGAGGGCCACGGCGAGGTGGGTGAGGCCGGTGTCGACGCCGACCGCCAGCCATGCGTGGCCGAGAAGGGCCGCGATGCCCGGGAGCCCCAGTGGCGGCAACGCCACCGCGCCCGGCACGGCGGACGCGATGCGCGCGGCGCTCTGCCGCTCCGCCGCGGTGCCGCCCGGAAGCGCCACGGCGAGCCCGCGATCCGCAAGGGTCCGCCCGAGCGCGACCCAGCGCTCCTCGGGCCACCGCTTGTCCGCGCGGCTCGCGGCATGCAGGAACACGGCGTAAGCCCCCGGGGGCGCGAAGGGGGGCCGGATGGGCGGGGCGGTGAGTCCGTAGTCGGCGGGCGAGGGGAGCGCATAACCGAACACGCCCGCTACCAGCAGGCGGTTGCGCTCCACCGCGTGCAGGCCCGGTGGGACAGCGATGCCCACGTCGTACTGGCGCGCCGCGAGTTTCTCGCGCGCGCTTGCCCGGTCGGGGCC